>DASTET010000270.1:0-9271 GCA_035709445.1 Blastocatellia bacterium
CGACCTCTTCGGCAGCGGTCTTCGCTTCAGCCGTATCGACTTTACCGCTGAGCGTCACAAGCCCGCCCTTCGTATCCACCTCGGTCTCAAAGCCGCTCGTGCGACTGTCGGCGATCATCGCGAGCTTTGTCTTGGCCGTTATCCAGGAATCGCTCATACCTGTATCTGCCATCTCGCGGTTCGCGTTTGCAGGCCGGTTGGCGGTGGCGGACTGGTTAGCGTTATTGGCCGAATCGCAGGCCAGGCTAAAGAGAAGCAGGCCCATGACCATTAGTGTAAGAAAACTTCGAATCATTTTCCCCTCCCAAAAGATTCGACGGATTGATTAGAGAATGGCAAGCGTCACTGGTAAGAGTATACACCAGTCGGTCTGCCACGCTGTAGGGGGATACGCGCGGCCCGGTCTAAACCCTTCTAAACAGCTTAATAAACGGTCACGGCTGTGATAGAGTGGCCGTCGCAGGGCTCAAAAGCATTTTGAAGGCGAGGGCGACGAAGGTTTGCGCTTCGCTCTGCTCGCTGCTTTTCGACGATCAATTCTCTCGGGGGAAAAGATGAGACTGACGTTTATCGACTGGGCGATCATCGCCTCATATTTCGCCCTGTCACTAGCGATAGGACTATATTATGCGCGGCGGGCGGGACGTTCTACCGAAGAGTTCTTCCTCTCTGACCGGTCCATGCCCTGGTGGCTTGCGGGGACCTCAATGGTCGCGACCACCTTTGCGGCCGATACGCCGCTTGTAGTGACCGGGCTTGTGGCAAACAACGGCGTGGCCGGAAACTGGCTGTGGTGGAACTTCGTGGCGAGCGGCATCCTGACGGTCTTCTTCTTTGCGCGGCTCTGGCGAAGATCGGGCGTGATGACGGATGTCGAGCTTGCGGAGCTTCGCTATACGGGGCGGCCCGCTGCTTTTCTGCGAGGCTTTCGCGCGCTCTACCTGGGACTTCCGATCAACTGCATCATCATGGGGTGGGTGACGCTTGCGATGGTCAAGGTGCTGAACCTGTCGCTCGGCATCGACGCGTGGCAGGCGACCTTTCTCTGTCTGGGGATAACGGCCGTCTATGTGGTCATCTCAGGCTACTGGGGAGTGGTCGTAACCGATGCGGTGCAGTTTGTCATAGCGATGATCGGATGCATCGTGCTGGCCTATTACAGCGTCGAGCGCGTGGGCGGTATGGATAGGCTGGTCGCGGGAGTGACCGAGCATTTCGGGAGCGCCGACAAGGCCATAGGGCTATGGCCGGGGTTTGACAGCCCGTGGCTTCCGGCTGCGACATTTGCCGTCTACCTGGGCGTGCAGTGGTGGGCGTCCTGGTATCCGGGCGCGGAGCCGGGAGGCGGCGGCTATATCGCGCAGCGAATATTCTCCGCAAAGAACGAAAAGCATGGTCTGATGGCGACCTTATGGTTCAACGTCGCCCACTACGCGCTGCGCCCGTGGCCGTGGATCATCACCGCGCTCTGCACGGTCGTGTTATATCCGACGCTCGCGGACAAGGAATCGGGATATGTGCGCATCATGCTCGACGTGCTGCCCGCGGGGCTGCTCGGATTACTGCTCGCCTCATTTGCGGCGGCCTATATGTCGACCATAGCGACCCAGCTAAACTGGGGCACTTCCTACATCATCAACGATTTCTATCGCCGGTTCATAAAACGGGACGCAAGCGAGCGCCACTACGTTCTGGCCTCTCGCATCGCGACCGTTCTGCTCGTTTTGCTCAGCGGGCTGATCTCGCTCGGTCTGGAGTCTATTCGAAACACGTGGGAGCTTCTGCTCGGAATAGGCGCAGGGACGGGGCTCGTCTTTATCCTTCGCTGGTACTGGTGGCGGATCAACGCCTGGTCAGAGATATCGGCGATGGCGGCGGCGATGGTCGTATCGCTCGTGCTCCGGATGGGGAAGCCATTCTTCAGCGAGAGGGTATTCGGCCTCACGCCGGGCGCGCAGCAATTCAACGAGCTGTTCTTCGCCTACTCGTTGCTGCTAACAGTAGCGATAACGACGGTCGTCTGGCTGGCCGTGACGTTTGCGACCGCGCCTGAGCCGCAAGAGAAGCTGCTCTCCTTTTACAGAAAGGTGAGGCCGGGCGGGCCGGGCTGGCGCGCGATCGCCGAAGAGATGGGCGAGGTCGAAGGCGAAAGCCTGGCGCCGAAGTTCATGAACTGGATACTCGGCTGCGTGCTGGTTTATTCTTTCCTTTTCGGCATAGGCGAGATAGTGATGGGCGAGATCGTAAAAGGAGGGGCTTTTATCGCGGCCGGTCTTGTTGCGGGGATAATAATATTCCGCAATCTTGAGCGGACGGGATGGAGCGAGCCTGTGAGCGAGTCGCCGGTCCCTGAAAAGGCCGTCGACCGCAGCCCGGTCGTATAATCGATCAAATCAGGATTCTGTTTCTCATATTATCCAGACAGGGGGTTCAAGTGATTCATATAAAGCGAATGCTGCCGGTGCTGCTGGCGCTCGGCATATTTTCGGCAACCGCGCTCCCGGCGCAGAACTCACAGCAAAAGAGCAAGCCAGCAGACCGCTCGTGGGTTGATACGACGCTCGCGTCTATGACGCCGGATGAAAAGATCGGTCAGTTGATCATACCCGCAGCGGTCGGGATGTTTCTCAGTCAGGATAGCGAAGTCTTTCAACAGATTCGCCGCGACATAACCGAGTTTCATGTCGGCGGCTATCACATGCTCGGCGAGGTCAACATACGACACGAGCCGGCGGGGGTCGCGCTGCTGCTCAACCGCATACAGAAGTTTTCGAAGCTGCCTCTATGGATCACCGCAGATTTTGAGGGCGGCGCAGGGCTTCGATATATAGGCGCGACTCGCCTCCCGCGCGCGATGGCCATGGGCGCGACCGCCAACGAAGAGATGGCCTATCACGCGGGGCGCATCACTGCCGAGGAGGCCCGCGCAATAGGGATACACGTCAATTTCTATCCCGTCGTCGATGTCAACAACAACGCACGCAACCCTATAATCAACATCCGCTCGTTTGGCGGCTCGCCCGAGCTGGTCTCGCGCATGGCCCGCGCTTATATACGCGGCTCGCAATCGGCGGGCGCTATGGCGACGGCCAAGCACTTCCCCGGACACGGCGATACGTCGGTCGATTCGCACCTTGAGCTCCCCTCGATAGACGTAGACCGTGCGCGGCTCGACCAGATAGAGTTGCCACCGTTTCGCGCCGCCATCGAAGAGGGCGTGGGCGGGGTGATGACCGCGCACATAGCCTTGCCCCGAATCGAGCAGGAGAAGCTTCCCGCCACGCTTTCACAAAAGGTGCTCACCGGTGTGCTGCGCAACGAGATGGGATTTGGCGGGGTCATCTTCACCGACGCGATGAATATGCAGGGTGTGACGAACCATTATCCTGAGGGCGAGGCCGCCGTTCGCGCAATCAAGGCGGGCGCGGACATAGTGCTTTATCCACCGAACGTCGAGAAAGCCTTTAACGCGCTCAAGCAGGCCGTTCAGACGGGCGAGATACCGCTGTCGAGAATAGACGAATCGGTCAGGCGAGTGCTTGCGGCGAAGGCCCGCCTGGGCCTGGATAAGAACCGGTTCACGGACCTTGATAAACTCGATCAGGTGCTCGGCAGCAAAGAGCACCAGGCGACGGCGAGACAGATCATCGAGAATGCCATAACACTGGTCCGCGACAACAATGGCGTGCTGCCGCTAAAGCTCGCAGCCGACCAGGATGTCCTTTTCATCTCTATGGTCGACAACAGCGAAGGCTGGCGCGATGGTTATCCGGGCCGCGCCTTTCTTGAGGGGCTCAGGGCCAGGCACGCCCGTACGACGAACGTCTATGTGTCGAACAAGACTTCGCCCGCCGAGCTCGACCTCATAAAGAAGCTTGCTGCGCTGTCGGATGTAGTAATCGTCAACGGCTTCATACGGGTCTCATCCTTCAAGGGCTCTATCGATATGACCGAGGGCGAGCTGGAGCTGCTCAAGCACCTGTCCGCCCGGCAGAAGCCGTTTGTATTCGTTCTGTATGGCAGCCCGTACCTGATCACGTTCGCGCCGGAGCTGCCTACATATATCCTCGCATACGAGTACTACCCTGCTGCCGAGGAAGCCTCGCTCAGGGCGGTGCTGGGTGAAATCCCTTTCAAAGGCAGGCTCCCCATCGAGCTTCCCGGCCTTTATGAGATAGGCCATTCGGCGGCAAAATAGGGGTCAGGGGTCAGAGGTCAGGGGTCAGGGTTCGGTTGCTGTTAATCAGTATGTCGGTGATAAAGGCTTCAGCATTCAACGAGCTATTGACACTATAGCCCTGACCCCCGAACCTTGCTTTTAATATGGATGGCGAAGAGGAAGAGGTAAGAATCTTTACACTGAGCGAGGCGCGCGCGCTCATACCGAGGCTGCGCAGGCTTCTGGCTCGGGTGAGGACGGAGCGCGAGGCGCTGCTGGATATGCGTGTGGAGCTTGATCTTGCAAGAGAGAAGGCCGAGCACGACGGCGGCAGCCCGCTCGGCCCTCAGTACCTTGTCCACCTGATCGCATTCAGCGAGGCGGTTCAGGAAGTCCAGTCGCTCGGCGTGCATTTGAAGGATCTTCGCAGCGGGCTGATCGATTTCCCTTATGATCTTGATGGCCGCATAGTCTATCTCTGCTGGAAGCCCGATGAGGATGAAATAAGCTTCTGGCATGAGACGGATGCAGGGTTCGCAGGCAGGCAGTTACTTACGGACGAGTTCCATTGACTGCTCGGTAACAGGGTTCGATAGAGAAGGGGCGTGGGGAGAGTTACACTTCGATAAAGGCTAAACAGACCTTCGGCTTTCTTCCCTTCGCTCTAAATCATCGCGGTATCTCCGGTCATCAAGCTCTCGTTGATCGTCGCTGCGCATCCCCGCCTTGAAGTTGCGTATGCCTTCGCCCAGCCCCTTTGCGACCTCAGGGATTCGCCGCGCGCCGAACAGTACGATGATAATCAACGCGATTATAAGTATCTCGGGCCATCCTAATCCCATTTTCAATTACTCCTTATAGAACTTGGATCGTTTGGAGTGATTGTAGTCCCGGCTCATCCGACTGTCAAATCTAAAAACTCTGGCTATTTCTTGATTTTGCAGAAATGAGCCGTTATACTGCGCCCTATAGAAGCCCTTACTATTATGCCGGGCGTTGAGGCGCAGACGTTTGCCAGTGCTTTGTGCAATTCTAGTTTAGTTATAAAACGCTGCGGAAATATCATAAGGTAGCTGGTGAGATTATTCTTTAAAAGGTCGGTTGCTCTCCTATGGCTCTAGCATGTCCGCAGTGTAATTCTCCGATTGCCCGCGAAGGCCAGCGGTTCTGTTACCGTTGCGGCAATGATCTGCGTTCGTACTACGATGCGCAGGGGGTCGAGCTACCCCCCCCAGCGCCCGATCAAGGGGGCGGCGCGCAGGTCACGGGCGAGCAGGCCCCACCCGGCCAGGGCGCAGCCGTCTCGACCGCAGACAAACCCAGGACCGGCGAAACCATGGTCATGGAATCTTTGGAGATAACTGCGGCCCCGATAAAGCCCGATGCCGAAAGTCAGCAAAAGGCCGTGCTTCGAGTGTTGCTCCCCAGCGGAGACGTATTCGACCGAGAGCTAAATCGGGTAGAGACGCAGATGGGCAAAGGCCCGCGCAATGATATAGTGATCGCCGACCCGGCCGTCTCTACTTCTCACGCGGTCGTGCGCGTGGAAGAGGGGGTCTATGTAATAGCCGACCTCGGCAGCCGCAACGGCACCTTCATAAACGGCGAGCGCATAAGCGAGCCGCGCAGGCTCAATCATGGCGACGTGATCGGGCTCGGGCTTTCAAAGCTTACGTTCAGGCTCCGTGACCACAGCGAGACAGGCGCCATACAGCTAGACGATATAGTGGGGGTCCCGAAACCGCCGCCCCCGCTTACGGAGGACTCGATAGCCGAGGCGCTCGTCGCAGAGAGACTGGCTGACCGGGCCGATATAGACCGGCTGCGCGGCCCTCAGTCGAATGGCCGCCGGCTCGTCCGCGCTGTGATAGAGGCCCGCATCGTGAGCGACGAGCAGATGCGTGAACTCCTGAGCCGCACTTTTCAGATACCTTCCATCGATCTGCGCTCGACCCAGATAAACGAGGACCTCGCCATCGGGTTCTCTTCCAGGATCGCAAGAGAGCATCAAGTCTTTGCCGCCCGCGAAGAGGCGGGCCGCATCCTACTGGCCATGTACGACCCGACCGATACGATGGCGGTCGAGAAGGTCAAGAATGAGACACGTAAGCCTGTAGAGGTGCGGATTGCGCGCTTCGACGAAATCTCCGAGCAGATAGATAAATATTACGGGCCAAAACTCATAGGCGTGCTGCCGACCGGCGAAAAGCTCAGATACCCCATCACCCAGCACGAGGTCGAGATAGGCAAGGCGTCGCACAACCACATTGTCATCTCCGATCCGACCGTAAGCAACACGCATGCGGTCCTGCTTGTGCGCGACGGCGGCTACAGCATAGTCGATCTCGGCAGCCGCAACGGCACCTTCGTAAACGGCGAGCGGCTCGGGACCCACGCGGTCACGCTCCGCCACGGCGATACCATACAGCTCGGACAGACCGTCCTGACGTTCAGGAACTCGGGTGAGACGACCGAAAACATTACCGCGACGCTCTCGCTTGAGGCGCTCGAAGAGGTGCGCCGGCGCGCAGGGGTCGTAAGCCCGGCTCCCGCATCCACGACCGGCGAGACTCCGTCTCCGGTTGCGCAAGACAAGCCCGCGCCGCAGGTCGCGATAGCAGGCGGGCCGCTCGGACTGGCACAGCCAGCCCCCGGTCTGGAGACTGCAACAGACGCGGAAGACGAGGCGGCAGACAAAAAGAAGAAGAAAAAGAAGAAGAAGGAAATGTCGGGCGAGCGGCTCAAGGCGGCATACATAGGCGCGGTAAGCCGCGTGCTCGCACAGGTCTTCGCAGTGATGTTATCGGTCGGGCTTGCCCTCTACATCGCCACCCAGAGGACTTCTCCGACCCCGCCCGCCCAGCCGACAGGAGGGTCGACCGATTCGGGCGCGAGGCCCTCGGGCGGCCCGAGGTTTACGGCGGCTGCGCCTCTCAATTTTGCAGGAAAGAATTTCGAGGCGAGCGGGGTCGTGAGCGTGCCCGATACCGACGGCGTGCTGTTTATCGATGACAGCAAGGCGGATCAGGTCTTCTGGATGCAGCTCGATCAATCCGGGAACCAGATTGGCGAGGTCAAATCCGTACCGCTTAACCTGAGCGTCCCGAACCCGGAAGCCATCACCTACGACGGCTCATTTTATTATGTGGTCGGCTCGCAGTCAGAGCCGGGCGCAGCCGATCAAAACGCGCTCGCGCGGTTCGCATTCGACCCGGTCAGACAGGAGTTGATCGGGCAGGCGGAGGCCATAAAGGACCTTCGCGGGCTGCTTCTTCGGAACGTGCCCGACCTCGGCGCGGAAGGCGCGCGTCCAGGCATCGAAGGCGGCATAAACATAGAGGGCATCTCCTGGGACCCGGTCAACGGGAGGCTGCTTATCGGGCTGCGCTCTCCGCTCGTAAACGGGCAGGCCGTGCTTGTCCCGGTCAAGCCCAGGAACCCGCGCGAGTTCACGGCAGAGAACCTGACCTTTTCCGAGCCGCGCGCCATACTTTTGCAGCTTGGCGGTCAGGGGATACGCGATATCCAGTACGATGCTCAGCTAAGGTCGTTTCTCATACTCTCGGGCGCGCTCGATACTCAAAGGAAGACCGATTTTAAGCTCTGGGAATGGAGCGGGAGCGATCAGGCCCGACCGACCGAAGAGCTTGTTCTGAGCGAAAATTTAAAGCCTGAGGGCATAACTCGCGTCCGTATGTCGGGCCGCAGTTACGTCTTCGTCGTGGGTGACGCGAGCTACTATATGAGAGTGGACGACCGGCAATAATACCAGGCCCACTTCATTTTCCATTTGTAACTACACAGCCGATAAGCCGCGTGGCGGCGTCCTCTCGATAGCAATAAAGCATAGAAGTAATACCTGGCTCCGCAGGAGCTACCTCTATTGAATGCTCGACAGGTGGCTCCTGCGGAGCCTGGCTTTGAGGCTGAGCCACGTTGCTATCGAGAGGCCGCTCCTACGGGGCCGAGTAGATGCAAATGGAAAATGTATCTGTCTTCGGGTGTTGTCGATAACAGCAAAATAACTGTTGAAAAAACCACCCCCCTGTACTAATATCCCGCCGACCCCCTCTGGTATCATTTGTCGCAAAGTTTCTTGCAGTTGCGTTTCTGCGTTGGCAGAAGAGATAGTTTTGTCAGTGGAATAAAGCTCTGCTCACGCGCTTGCGCAAGCGACAAGATTAAATACTTAGGGAAATCAGATGATAGAACCTGCGGTTGCGGGGTTACCCTTGAGCCTGAACCAGACGGCAAGAATTCTGATAATCGATGATGAGCCGAATGTACTCTCCGTGCTCTACTCCCTGCTTTCAGAGGAATACCAGTGCCGCACGGCGTCGAGCGCGGCCGAGGCGCTCGAATACCTGAAGGAAGAGCGTTACGACCTAATCCTCTCCGACATAATGATGCCGGGGATGAGCGGGCTCGAGCTTCTAGAAGAGATAAACCGGACGAACAAGGACGTCGTCGTCATACTGATATCGGGCAATCTCAACATACAGAGCGCGATTGAAGCGATGCGCCGGGGCGCGTTCGACTACGTGACCAAGCCTTTCAACCTGTCAGACGTAGAGACGGCGGTGCACAGGGGGCTGCGCCATCGATCGGTGCTCAGGGCGAACCAGCAATACGAGCAGCATCTTCAGGAGCTCGTAAGCCTTCGCACCCATGAGCTGAGCGTGGCCAACGTCAACCTCAATACGACGCTCGAAAAGCTATACCTGAATTACCGCGCGACGCTCAGGGCGCTGGCCGCCGCGCTCGAAGCGCGCGATGTGGAGACGAAGGGCCATTCGGAACGGGTGGTGGCTTACTGCCTGGGGCTAGGCAAGCAGATAGGGCTGAGCCAGCGCGACCTTATCACTCTCGAACACGGCGCGCTGCTTCACGACATAGGGAAGATAGGCGTGCCCGACGCCATACTGCTCAAACGCGGGGCGCTGACCGAAGAAGAGTGGTTGTATATGCGGCGTCACGTCGAGTACGGGGCGCAGATACTTCGCGGAATAGATTTTCTTGACGGCGCGAGGAGTATAGTCGCGCAGCATCACGAGCGATTTGACGGGAGCGGCTATCCGGGCAAGCTTGAAGGCGAGCTGATATGTCTCGGAG
>DASTET010000271.1:0-8950 GCA_035709445.1 Blastocatellia bacterium
TAAGTGGATAGGGAAAAGAAGACTGCTCGCCCGGCGTCATGTGGATGCGGTAATGAGTGCCGCTGTCTGCAGGGTAGTAGAAGCCTATCGTCACCGGCGCGTTAATCGTCTGCCCATACGACATGGTCAACATGTTGTATCCGTATTGAGCCAACTTGGACCTGAACCGGGGACTGACAAGGCCGGCGACGAATGGCGCGCTTGGGTTGCCGCCATTAGGCGCGCTACCTGTTATCGCCTGGCTAAAGTCGAGCAGTACTTGTCTGGTCGGAGTTCTTATAGTAATGCCTGTGTCCAGCAGCCAGTCTCCTATGCCCTGTATCACTGAAATTACGCTCTTACTGTTTTTGTAGGGGCCTGCCCCGTCGCTTTGCACCTGCATCGGGATCGCCTGTGTAACACCTGTGGCAGGGTCAATTACGTCAACAGAATCCCTGATGATACATGTGACCGGCACGTCCGTGGTCTTCTGTGCCAGGGCCGTAAAGGTGAGGCTGATGCAAATAGCTAAAGCAAGTAGCAGTGATTTACGCATGTGTTTCTCCTTTAAAGTAAAGCGCTCAGCGCTCAGTTGCAGAGGCGCACAATCCAACCGGAGGTCATTTCCTTACCTGATCCGGGAGATCAGGTGCATCCGTTCCCACGTGGTTAAGCGAGAACTTTTCATTAATTCCGACCCTACTTCCTATAGCGAGAATCTCGTGCGAATTACATCATCCCTTTAAGAAAAATTAATCTCCTATCTTCCCTTTCAGGGGGGTCTCTCCTACTACATGAAGCGAGAAGTTCGTCCCGAACGGCTCACAGGCTTGAAAAATTATTTGTAACTTGATGAAACAGGGGTGGTATAATCTGGCCCTCCTCAGGATTAAGCGCACAATTGGACATAGCTTATGGGTACGTTGCCAAATCAGGTCACCGAGCTCCTCTTAAGCTGGAGTAAAGGCGACAGCCAGGCTCTCGAACAACTGATTCCCCTCGTCTCAACCGAGTTACGGCGGCTCGCCCGCTACTATATGGCTAAAGAGCGGGCCGACCACACTCTTCAAACTTCGGCATTGATCAACGAAGCGTACCTGCGCCTCGTTAATCAGCAGAGTGTCGAGTGGAAAGACCGGGCCCACTTTTTCGCCGTCGCTGCCCAGATCATGCGGCACGTACTCATCGACCATGCCCGAAGCTATCAGTATGAAAAGCGGGGGGCAGGCGCTCAAAAAATAGCCCTTGACGATGTTTCGGAACTGGTGGAGCAGCGCGCCAAAGAGTTAATCGAGCTTGACGACGCGCTGACGGTGCTCGCCGACTTCGACTCGCGCAAGAGCCAGACCGTGGAGTTGCGTTTCTTCGGCGGGCTGAGCATCGAAGAGATCGCCGAAGTGATGAGCATTTCGCCTGCTACCGTGAATCGCGATCTGGCGGCGGCCAAGCTCTGGCTGCAGCGGATGATGTCGCGTGGCGTGCCTGATTAATAAACATTACCTGGGTGACCCGAATCCGGGAGAATTCTCGCTTTATATAATGAGGCTGAAAGTATCTGAATACCTTTAGTCAGTGTTGTATATGGATCAGGTCCGCTGGCAACAAATAGATAACATCCTGCTAGCCGCGCTTGAGTTGGAGCCCGCGGAACGAACATCTTTTATCGAGCAGGCCTGTGACGGTGACGAAAGCCTGCGAGAAGAGGTGATGTCGCTGCTCTCTTTTGACGAGCAGGCTCTGGACCTTGATACTCCCGCATTCGAGGCTGCCTCCTGCATACTTGCACGAGGTCCGTCTGACCTGCCTGAAGGACAACATGTGGGCCATTACAGGATCATTTCATTGCTCGGCATAGGCGGGATGGGTGAGGTCTATCTTGCCGAAGACACCAGGCTTAGCCGTAAGATTGCGCTTAAGCTTTTGCCGGCTGCCTTCACAAAAGATAGAGACCGAGTGCGCCGGTTCCAGCAGGAGGCCCGCGCCGCGTCGGCGCTCAATCACCCGAACATCATCACTATTTATGAGACTGGGGAGTTTCAGGGCAGGCACTTCATAGCCACCGAGTACATAGACGGCGAGACGCTGCGCCAGCGAATGCATCGCACAACGCTTAATCTGAGCGAGACGCTCGATATTGCTGTTCAGGTGGCAAGCGCGCTTGCGGCAGCGCACCAGGCGGGAATTGTTCATCGAGACATCAAGCCTGAGAATATAATGCTGCGGCTCGACGGCTACGTTAAAGTGCTGGATTTCGGCCTGGCCAAGTTGTTAGAACAACGGTCGCCGGATGGTGACAGCGGAAAGCCGGTCCCTGTCGAGACCGATACGATGCCCGGCCTGTTGATGGGCACAGCGAAGTATATGTCACCGGAGCAGGCTCGAGGGCTGAAACTGGACGTGCGGAGCGACATATTCAGCCTGGGCGTTGTAATCTATGAGATGCTGGCAGGCCGCGTGCCCTTTGAAGGTGAAACAAGAATTGATGTGGTTGCCTCTCTACTTAAAGAAGACCCCGCTCCGTTATCACAATTTGTGTCTGATCTACCGGTCGAGTTAGAACAGATCATAAGCAAGGCTCTGGCTAAGAACAGGGATGAGCGCTACCAGACGGTCAATGAGATGCTCGCTGCCATCAAGGAATTCAGGCAACAGTTAGAGGATGGCCGCAGCTTGAAGGGAATCAAACGCATTGAGACAAGCGCATCCTCTTCAGCAATCAATGCTGCAACTGCATCTGATTTATCTTTCGGGCGGCGGACTGCCAGCTTTGCCAGAAAGAATATGCTACCGGCTGGTTTGGTCTTACTGATGATGGCGGCGATAGTAGGGCTGGTCATCTACAATTTGACTCGTCAGGCACGCATGAATACCGGCGCGCTTAACGAATTCTACACTGCCGAGATTAAAGCAGGTGACCTGGACCTGACGTTCGGCACGGGCGGTAAAGTGATTACGCCGATGTCGCAGCAGGGCGGCAATGACGATATCCAGAGTATTGTTGTTCAAAGCGATGGACGCATAGTCGCTGTCGGTCCTGCATGGCGTGGCGAGACTAATAAAGACTTCGGGCTTGCGCGCTATAACCCTGATGGCACGCTCGACGAAACATTCGGCACCGGCGGCAAAGTCATCACCAACCTCTCCAATATTAACAACGAAGATATTCCCTTCGCAGCAGTACTACAGCCGGACGGCCGTATAGTGGCCGCCGGATTTGCTTTCAACGGGAGCGAAGGCCCCGACTTTGCGCTGGCGCGTTTCAACACGGACGGCTCGCTCGACACTTCGTTCGGCGCGGGTGGTAAGATCACCACCCCATTAGGCGGGGATGATAAGGCGCTTGGGCTAGTAATACAGCAAGACGGCAAGATCGTCGCCGCAGGCCACGCTTCTACTAACTTCGCGCTTGTGCGTTACAACACGGACGGCTCGCTCGACACCTCGTTCGGAAAAGCCGGGAAGGTCATCACCGATATCTCAGCCGCAAACACAAACAATAACGCGCAAGGTTTCGCAATACAGCCGGATGGCCGCTTGGTAGCCTGCGGCTTTGTCTTCAACAGCGCTACGGGCGGTGACAGCACGCTTGTACGTTACAACACGGACGGCAGCCTCGACACCTCGTTCGGCACTGGTGGTAAGGTCATAATCAACCTCTCGCCCGTAAACGGTCACGATCATGCATTGGAGGTTGCAATACAGCCGGATAACAAGATCGTCGCTGTCGGTGATGTCGACAACGGCGGTACTGGCCGTAACTTTACAATCATTCGCCTCAACCCGGACGGCATCCTCGACACTTCGTTCGGACCAGGCGGCCAAGTCACTACTAACATAGATGGTCAAGACAATGCGTACGCGATCGCGTTACAGCCGGGTGGTCGTATCATCGCAGCCGGATACTGTGCCGACAACCGTGACTTCGCGCTAGTACGCTACAACCCGGACGGAAGCCTCGACACCTCTTTCGGGGCGGGGGGTAAAGTCACTGCCAACATATCTCCCGTAAATGGAAATGATGTTGCATACTTTTTAGCATTGCAGCCAGACGGTCGTCTGATCGCCGCCGGTGCTGCGTATAATGGCACCGACAATGACTTCGGGCTCGCAAGGTTCGACGCCAGATTACCAAACGCCGCGCCTTAGCTGACCGGTGTCCTCGTGGGCTTATGTTGATGAACCATCTCTGCTGAGCTTTACCGCGATCGGTATCGACCCACTCCGGAACTGTTCATGCAGGTTCGCCCACTTGCCTCTCATCCTTATGTGTTCGGTTGGGTTACCGACCCAACCATCAAACCCATCAAACGGCAAATGGCCAATCGTGTGTAATGCAGAACATTTTCAAACGCTTTTAGCCTCACACGACCCTGAAGAGTGATTTATTGTGCACCAGTCGTGCACCAACAGAGTCGCACGAGATGGAACTCAACGGCACAGGAGTAAAGAAGTCGTTCAGGAAAGGCGCAACTGAATCAACGGAAAGAGCACAGAATTGAACTCACTATAAGAGGATGAAACAACGCCGGTGCAGACTCTGGATCTGCTTATCGGGGTTCGCCTACCTGCCTCCCAGCCATTGAAATCAGCGTCAAGTTAATGTGCCGTCGCCGTGCCCCAGATGAGCAGTTCTACCAATTATTACTCGTGCTTCTGTTGGGTAGGTATCCCAAAGATCCAGATGAGTCGAGTCACCAGCCGGACTAGGGCCGCATTGAACTCATTTGCTTAAAATGAGAAGGTCACCTTACGGCGGCCTCGGATGGTTGCGGCGGGAGGAGAATGTGCTCATGCCATGCAGAGGCCGAACAACCGCCTGTAGTCCGTCCATCTTTCAACAGTAATGCTTCTGTTTGTTCTTACATAAGCGCCTTCATGACTCGGCGATCTCTAAGATCATCTCCAGTTCTACGGGCGATCCGAGCGGAAGTGAGACGACACCGAAAAACAGACGCGCGTGCCTGCCCGACTGCGGGAAGACTCGATTCAGCAATTGCGAGGCACCGTCGGCAACGTAGGCGTGCTCCTGAAACTCAGGGTTCGATGCGATATAGACCGAGACGCGCACAACCTGGCGCACCCGGTCGAGACAGCCAAGATGCCGCCGCAGTACAGAGATAGCATTCACTGTCGCAATCCTGGCTGCCTCGCGCGCCTCCTCTTTAGACATCGGTCCCTCAAATGCCGGCTTGCCATCAACCAAAGGCAACATGCCGCTCAGGAATACCAGCGCCCCGGCCTGCTTGAGTGCCGCGTACTCGCCCAGCGGAGTGGGAGGGGGAGGTAGATTCACCCCCTCCTCCCGCAATATATCTTCTGCCATCATAACTGCTCCCTTTCACCATTGATGATCGGGGCCAGCCGGTCTGCCTGTCCCGGCTTCCAGGGCTCGCCCAGCAGCCGGTAGTTCATGCGCGGAAAGTATCCGTACCGAATCCCCAGCTCGCCGATCAGAAGAGTCATGCGCTCGACCGTTCGCGCGTTTACGAGCCTGCCCGCATCAATGTATCGGAATGGCGATCCCTCGCACATCGCTACCAGCCTGCGCTTGGCCCCTTCGTCATCGCCTACTATGTAGATGTCGCTGACCGCGCCCCCATCGAATCGGGGCTGGTCGAACACCTCCCAGAACACATTCTTGAATGCGCCCACAACCGTGGTCTGTGGAAACCGGAACTGTAATTGCTCGGCGCTGCTCGTGTTCCATGGCAATATGAAATCCGAGTAGTCGGCGTTGAAAGGATTAGAAATGTCTATGAACAGCTTCCCATCAAAATCCGCACGGTAAGGCTCGATGATGTCGAGCAACCCGTCGCGCAGGAAGATCGCAGGCAGAACGACAGGCTGAGAGGCTGCCTCCTTATATGATCCGGGCTGGATCGATGAATTGCCCAGATGTTTGACGATACGTTCAGCCCTCGCCCTATTACGCGAGCCGAGCACGACCCTGTTTCCCGCCTCCGCAAATAGCAGGGCAAGCCGGACGCCCATCCGTCCCGTGCCCATTATACCGATTGATTCCATATATTCTCCTTTATCCTACCTACTGATTGGTAGATTGTTAGATCAAAAAAATTACGCCCCCAGCAGCGTCATGAGCTGGCGTGCAATGCTCTTAAAATGTTTGGTACCACCTTGGGCCCGCGAGATCAGCACGGCCCCTTCGAGCAGCGAAATGATTGAGTCCCCAACATCTATCCGCACAATGGATCGACCCGATGGGTAGAATTCGAGGACGGCGCTGGCAACGAGCAAAAATCTGGTCGTGCCATCTACCGAAACTCCGGGACGGCGATCGCCATGAAAGCGCATAAAGCCTGGTCTGGCTTTTGCGAATAGCGCATTGCTTTGAGCCTCGGCCCTTTCAAGGCGGCGCGCAAGGGCGAGGTCGGAGAAGAATGGCTCTTCGCCAGTGCTAGTCATTAAACACTCCTCAGCTTTGCAGTGAATGGCAACCTCGGATTCGTCGCGAGCCTTCATTGTTACGAAGCAGCCTAATGATTCGATTGACCGGGCCGCCGGACGGCACTGGCATTCATGGGAGATTCCCTTCGCGAACTCCGGTGCATGCCATTGTCAGGCCGGGCACACAAGGACGGTACTCCTTGGAAGTACCTGGCCACCGGTCAAGTTCGCACTCGGCGACGGCCATCTCGATCACTGTCGCGCCTTGAACACCGCGACTACCGATGCCGGGATTCTTGCTACGGTGATGTGCTTGGGGCCATCGCCGATTGGCAACCGCACGATCTCGGTGCGCTTGGGGATCGAGATGATCGACAGGTCGTCACTGCGGGTATTGGAAATGAGACAGACGCGCCCGTTATCGGCAGTCTCCGCCCAACCCGGCCCATCGCCGACCGGAATCGTGGCAATCAGCTTAAGGTCCGGTGCCCGGACGAGGGCTGCGTAGTCTGAGGCGCGACCGGCGAGGCAGAGTGTCCTGCCGTCGGGAGTAAGCGCAAGGCCGTGATGCGGCGCCTCGAAATCCCAGTCGGCAACCGTGACGCCGGGCCTCACCGGCAGCTCGAGGCGCCTGACCACCTTCCGGGCGGCCAGATTGTAGGCCACCACTGCATGCTCATTCGATAGCTGCGCGTAGATGCTCTTCTCGCCCGGCGTAAACTGCCAGGGGCGAATGCCGTTGTCGAACCGTATCCGTTCATGGATATGCAACGTGTCTACGTCGGCGATGGTTAACTGGAAGGGATAGCCGGGCGCTTCCGTCAGTGGCGGCGAGCCGGCCTGACGTGGAAGGGAGGAGAGCGGGCCGATGCTACTGTTGTAGAGTCGGCGACCATCACGCGAGACCTTGTTGTCGTGCGGATAGACGCCAGTCACCAGATGGCCCGTAATCTCGCCCGTGGCAGCCGCAATCCTATAGACCCGATTATCCAAGAGCGCAGACACGAACAGGCTCCGCCCGTCCGGTGTGAGCGCCATGTGGTCGGCACGCCCGGTGTTCAACGATCGTTGCCACAGGAGGCGGCCGCTCGCAATGTCGAAGGCCGCGACATCGCCAAGATAGCCGCGGGAGACGTAGAGCGACCGCCCGTCGGGAGAGACATCAGTATCTTGAGCATAATTCGGGGCGCCCGGCCCCTCGCGCTTCGTACGGTCGGGATTGACATCGATCGTGCCGAGGACAGTACGCGAGGCCACATCCACGAGGGCGACCGTGGCGGCCTGCGCATTGGCCACGAGCGCAATCTCGATGGATGGCGTCTGAATCCGGGCCGCAGTTGTTGCACCAGAACTCAAAAGCATCATTGCAACGAAGAGAGTTGTTATGCCGAGAACTTGTTTCATTGGGTTGCTCATATTGATTTGATACTGCTGAGTTGTTTGTTTCGCCAGGCCACAAAGGCCTGTCGGTCGGCATCACCGGGCGCGCGGAGCACTGGTGGAGCCCTATGAAACTCGATGGCGGACCCAAAGTCAGTAAAACCTAAGCCCATAAGAATCAATAAAACGGCATCCCCGGTGTCAATACCTGTGGCTGCAAGGCAGGCTGAGGAACTCGGGTGTATAAATCTGGCGGCAGAAGAGTTTCCCCTGAACCGCCGAGCGGAATGACTTCCCTGCCAACCGTCACGTCCAGTCACCGGTTATTCATGCCTCCGGCTTGTTTCTGCTCTTGCGGGAGCAGGCGAAACCGCAAAACGCTGGGTCGCCTCGCATCGTGGTAAATCGTCTGATGCGCGGCAACCATCCGCGTGCCGCTGCTGATCGGTTCACCTGTGTTAAGGTTGCGCGCGTAGGAGGGGAACATATGGCTATAGATGAGCAGGCCGAGCCGATGCCCTTTCTTCACCTGATGTGCCGTGTCCCAGAGCGCGATCGTGGCCTTATACACCTTACCGGGCTGCAACGGCGAGGGCTTCTCCCAACCGCTCAAATACCGGGCGCGAATCTTGCCCGGAAGTCCTATCAGCCGCATCACGCCTTTTTCATCTATATCAACCAGCGAGGCAAAAAAGTCAGTGTCCTTCGCGCTCGTCGAGAAGTACAGGTCCAGATCAATAGGGCCGCTGATCTCAAGCGGGTTGCTCATCGGCGGCGTCCTGTAAATGAGCACGTCGTTCTCGTGAGGCTCAATCTTCACGACGGTTGATCCTCCCGCCAGGAGGTCCCCGAACCCCTTGAGCTCTTTGAGCTCTTTAGGGATTTGGACGCCGGCAGGGTTATAAGTATAGCGGTCCGGCTCCTGTTCCCTGGGGGGCGCCGCGGCCAGCTCTCCTACGCTCCCGACTCCGTTCGCAGGCCCTTCAGAACTCAGGTAGAGCATCATCTCTCGGGAGCCTGGGTCGGGCCAATCCTCTAGCTCGCGCCACTCGTTGGCGCCGGTCACGAACACTCGCACCCTTGGCTGCTTGCCCCAACTCACTGGCTTGTTTTTTAACCAGGTGTCGAACCAGCGCAGGTAGATCGAATCGAGATCCCTGATCGCCTCGGCGCCGTAATCCATGTC
>DASTET010000272.1:0-2187 GCA_035709445.1 Blastocatellia bacterium
CGCACTACGCGAGCGCGGGTGGCACGGTCGTCGCCGTTTGATCTTCAATTCACTGGCCCGATCCCTTCAGCCTGTTTATTACCGTGTTGACGTACTGTCTGGCCTGATTGTCAGGTATGGCGAAAGGCAGAGGGCCCTTCGAGAACTGTTCGAGCGCAGGTATTGCGCGCTTGTCTCCGAGTGTGCCGAGCGCCGCGAGCGCGTTGAATATGATATCTGCCGAGTCTTCTCTCAACGCCGAGGTGAGAAGCTCGAGCACGCGGTCATTTCCTTTGCCGACCTCGGCCAGAAGCAGGAAGGCGGATCCGCGCACGTTCGGAGGGTTGCCGATAGCGGCGTACTTCAAAGCCACGTCCAGGCTGCGCGGGTCTTTGAGCGCGGCAAGCCCGCTCATCGCCCCTGCGCGTATGACCCCTTGCCAGGAGTCCTGCTTCAGAGTCTCGACGAGTGCTTCATATGATTTGGGCGAGCCGGTCTGCCCGAAGGCTTTGGCCGCGTCCGCTACTGCGAAATAGCTCTCATCCGTCTTGATGATGTCGATGTAGAAGTCGGCAAGCCCCGGGTCTTTGAGCTGAGCAAGCCCCTGAATCGCGGCTCGGCGAACGCGCGACTCCTTATCTTTTGCGGCTTCGATCAAGGCTGCGCGCGAGGCGGGGGTCTTCTGCTCGCCGAGCGATTTGACGGCTTCGACCCGCACGCCCCAGAACCTGTCTCGCAGAGCGGCCTCTCTGAGGGCCTTTACTGCGGCTTCGTTCTTACGAGACTTCAATTCCACCGCCGCGCCCGCGCGGCCCATCACGTCGGAGTCGCGGAGCATCTGGTAAATCAACTCCTCGTCGCTGCGGTTGAAGCTTACGGACTTGATTATATAGTTTCCCCGGTCAAAGTTGACGATCAGCGGCTTCGAGTCGGCCTCAAGCGAGAACTCCTTCTCGGGCCGGTCTAGCCAGACGCGATGTACCTTTTCACCTGAGGCGGTCGTTACGGCTATATCGACCGGCGTTATGAAGAACTCCGGCGACTCGAACCAGGGGCGCTTCTCGTCGGGTTTCTGCGTCTGCTTTACTGTGAGCTTCAGCCTCTTCGACATCTCGTCGTAGCTTGAGGTAATCTCGAATTCGGGGTGGCCCATCTTATAGACCCATTGATCGATGAACCACTGAAGGTTCTGCCCCGTAGCCTCTTCGATGGCGACGACAAGCTGTTGAGTCTCGACATTATCCCACTGGTTCTGCTTTATGTAGTGGCGCATCGCTTTCCAGAACATCTCATCGCCGAGCACGAGCCGCATCATATTGACGACCGCGCCGCCGCGCGGGTAGACGTACGTGTCAAACAGCGAGTCCGGGTCGTGATACCTCATCGTGACCATGGGCCGCCGCCGGCCTGCCGCCCACGCCAGGTAATAGGCCCGCTGGTTGCTCAGCATTTCGTAGAGGTAATCATCTTTGCCCTTTGTGTGCTCGGTCCAGACGCCTTCGCAGAAGACCGCGAAGGCTTCGTTGAGCCACAGATGGCTCCAGTCGCGCAATGTGAGCATATTGCCGAACCAGGTGTGCGCAAGCTCGTGCGCGACCAGCCCCTCCGATGAGATATCGAGCCCCGCGCGACGGTCGTGGACCGCAGTGTCGGTCATCGTCGTCGCCGTGATGTTCTCCATCGCGCCGGAAAAGTCGGCCACCATCGTCTGCGCATACTTCGTAAAGGGATAATCGAAGGCGAGCTTCTCGGAAAAAAAGGCCACCATCCGCGGGAGCGAGCCGAATGATATGCGACCGTTCTCAACCTGATCGCGATAGACGTAGGAGAAGACCGGAATCCCTTTGTACTGGTCCCTGATCTCGGCGTACTCGCCCACGATGATAGAGATCAGGTAGCTCGAAAAGGGCTGCTCCATCTTCCAGTGCCAGGTCTTCGTCCTGCTTGCCCCGTCGGGCCGCACGCTTGCGAGCGTGCCGTTCGAGATGACCTGAAACTTCTCGTCCACAGTGGCGATCATCTCGCTCGTCGCCTTGTCGTTCGGGTAATCGTAACAGGGGAACCAGTAATGATTCGTCTCCGATTCGCCCTGCGACCATATCTGGTATGGTCGCTTAGGGTCGCTCTCGTTAGGCGTGATAAAAGTCAGCCCCTTCCTTGGCGTCGCGCTATAGCTGATCGCAATGGTTACCGGCTCGCCCGCCCTGT
>DASTET010000273.1:0-5789 GCA_035709445.1 Blastocatellia bacterium
CTCCCGCGCGAGAATTTCGCGCAATAAAATTACGTCCTGCTGGTCCTCATCCATACCGTATCTCCTGAACCAGAAAAAGGGCTGTTGCTAGAATGTACAAATAGCATCGCTTCGCAGTATCCGCAAGTAAACGGCTTTGAAGACGCGGAACGGAAGATTCATCCTGCTGGCGCCAAGAAATGCCACGCTCGTGTCTAAGGATACCATAAGCTCGAGATTCTGCCTTCCTGTCGAAACGACAAGACCGCTCCTCGGGGGAAGAAGCGAAGATTTGAAGACGCCCGAAGTGATAATGGCTCGCACGTGAGCTATCTCAGGAAGCGCAGACCCTTTCAGGACGCGGTGCATGTCTGCATAAATATGAGGATGCACGACCGCTGCGTACGGGCCGGTGTACCCTTTTTCAAGTAGTAGCCGGGTCATGCGGGTAAAGTTGGCGAAAGCATCGCCGGGCACTCCCCAGTCGAGACCCGTCATGACTGCTCGACCCTCTACTGTCATAAGTCCGTTGAAGCCGAGCGGCGAATGGCCAAAGAGAATGAACTTCTCTTCGGTTCGAGCGCAGCCTGAAGCGGCAGCCGCGACTTTAGCCATCGAGAGGGGGCGGCCTGTCAATCTCGCTTCTTCGAGGTCGCGCCAGTGAATGATGAAATCTTTTGAGATTATAGGGACGATTCCGCTGCTTCTTGCTCCGGTCCGGACCCGGTCTGACTCTCTTCCCGTGGTGTTTCTATAACCCTCGGTTATACCTATAAGCGTATCGGTAGGAACGGTCTGGGTTCCCGCGCCGAGTGGTCCTGTTGTTTCTATAAACTTTCGAAAGATGGTTGAATTGCCAACCACCCTGGCAACCCTGTTTACCTGACTCCACTCGCTGTCTGTCAGAGGGTTGCCCCTGTGAAGGTATCCTCGCATCGGGTCTGGATTATAGCGTATTCTCTCGCTCCAAAATAGCTCGGAAGCGCAGTTGTACGAGAGCGATTATGAATGGCCGAAAGTTGACAATGCATGAAGCGCCGAATAGTATGGAGTTGTGATCTTATAAGCTAAAAGCAGCGTCTGGATTACATATTGATATAGTAAAGGATGCTTCAGGGCTGTTATAAGCTTGAAGCCGAAAGGTCTCGTCTATGAGTTCAAAACAATCGCTTCCCGGCGTAAGAAATATCGTCGCGGTGAGTTCCGGGAAGGGCGGAGTGGGAAAATCGACGGTGGCCGTTAATCTCTCCGTCGCCCTGGCAAAGATGGAGTACAGGGTTGGTCTTCTTGACACGGATGTTTACGGGCCGAATGTCCCGATCATGGTCGGGGTTAACGAAGAGCCCGTAGTTCACGGTCAAAAACTTGTTCCGCACGACGCTTACGACCTCAAGGTTATGTCGCTAGGGTTTCTCAACCGTGGAGACAAGCCGGTTGTCTGGAGGGGGCCGATGCTCCACACTGCCGTCAGACAGTTTCTTTATGATGTTGAGTGGGGAGAACTCGACTTCTTAATTGTTGATATGCCGCCGGGCACGGGGGATGCCCAGCTAAGCCTGGCCCAGCTCGTTCCCGTACAGGGAGCGGTTCTCGTCACTACTCCTCAGGAAGTAGCCATGGCCGATGTGCGAAAGGCTTTCAATATGTTTGAGCAGGTTCATATACCGGTCCTGGGTATAGTTGAGAATATGAGCCATTTTATATGCCCGAACTGCTCGGAAAAGCACGCTATATTCGGGACCGGCGGCGGCGAGCGACTCGCCGCGTTGTTCAGGACAAGTCTTCTCGGCCAGGTGCCCCTCTCGTCGAATATACGGGAGTCCGGCGATATCGGAGTCCCGGTCGTAGTCGGCGCCCCTGATAGCCCCCAGGCGGCAGCGTTTAGGGAGATAGCAAGAAACGTCGTAGCGCAGGTTGAACTTGTTTCGAAGAAGGGCGAGGGGTTACCTGTTATAAATATGTCCGATATGCGGGGCGACAAGTTTTCAGTTTAGATGGCCCTGCATTTTGTATTATGATGGGTCAGCAGTGTTTGGACAGTATGCAGGTTGATCGCTTGATAGAGCGAGCGAGGTCTGCGTTGCGTTTGAATGAGAGCGATGTTGAGTTGATCAGTTTAGCGGACAGGGACATAACAGTAGCTTTCACCGGGCGAGTTGTTGAAAGTTTTAGCGCAGTTATGTTACTAAAGATTGGGATGGAGATTGCATTAAAACGAGGAGTGCCGGGATTTCGAGAGCTTAAACTCGAAGCTCCCGGCAGTAAAACGAAGAGTCTTGATGACTTTTAAAACTTATTAGATTGAGAGGAAGCGCGAATGAGTACATCTACTGTAGCCTTGACGATGACCGAGTCGGCCATAAGCGAGGTAAAACGTTTTATTGAGGACGAGAATGCTGGTCCCGAGGCAGGGCTTCGCATCCGCGTTGTGCCTGGCGGGTGCAGCGGGTTCTCCTACTCCATGCAGATCGAGGACGGGCCGAGGCAGGGTGATGAGATCATAGAGCAGAACGGGCTGAGGGTCTTTATTGATATGTTTTCACGTCAGTACCTTGAAGGGGTCCAGGTCGATTATGTGAATTCGGTGATGGGCTCCGGATTTACCTTCAGCAATCCGAACGCCACGGGAAGCTGCGGCTGCGGAAGCTCATTTTCGGTCTAAGACACTCAATCGGCAGGCTGGCGGGCGGTCAATTGATTGCCCGCTGCCGATTCCATTCCACGACCGCATCTCGGTCCTGGCCTGCCGGGTGATCTTTCGGTGTTTGAGGCTGTTATGCCAGTCCATCTCGGGGCCGGAGTCTATCCGGCTTCTTACTCATGATAGACGCACTCGCATAGACTTAAATAAATCCCGCCTGATTTGAGGTCCAGGTTGGTGTAAAGCATTAACAAATCTCGTGCTATACATTAGATTTCATCCTCTATAGTAAAGAACAATCGGGACTTGAATCTGTCCCAGGCAGGTTTAAAAGAGCGCGGGAGTCTGGAATCATCAAATTGCTGTTTTGATCGAGTAGCAGCCTTATTGGTCGGGAGCGCAAACAAGGAAGGATTCGATTTGACATGGCGGCCAGGGGTCTTTATATTGACGGTCTTGAGCCAACCCGTTGAACGATGATGTCTAGATACAGGAATCGCCGTTATTAAAAAGAAAAAAGGAGGGCGCATGCTGCTAGAATCAGTCTTCGGTTTTTCAGCCTCTCTCGCACAGGCAATCCAGACAACGTCAAGTGGGAGGATTTTTCATCCGCCTGAGGATGTCACCACCAATATAGAACTGATCCTGAGGTGGTTGCACTTTATCGCAGGCGTCACCTGGATCGGCCATCTCTACTTTTTCAACTTCGTAAATGTGAGCCTGATGAAGGTGCTGGACGGGCCGACAAAAGGGAAGGTCATCCCGCAGTTGATGCCTAGAGCTTTGTGGTGGTTCAGATGGGGGGCTCTGGTGACCGTGCTCGCCGGAGTCATATATTATATCCTCATCCTTCACTCCGAGCCTGATACGTGGATTACATTTGGTAAATGGGCCGTTGTGGTGCTCCTGACCTTTGTTGTCATCTTCTTTCTGCTGAGACAGAGCTATCCGGTGGGGAAAGGATGGCTGCTGGGGCTGATCGTCGGAGTTGTGGTGATAGTCATGGCCATTGTCCTGCTCACATTGACCGGCGGAGAGGGTGTGACGCGAACCGGCACCATGCAGACGGCCAGCAATCGTGCGCTGTCGATAGGTATCGGCGGGGGGCTTGGAGTAATTATGCTTCTCAATGTCTGGGGCATCATCTGGCCGCATCAAAAAAGAATTATTGCCTGGACGGCGGATAATGCTGAAAAGGGGACTGCTATACCGGCGGAATCGGCTACACTGGCAAGGAGGGCCTTTCTCGCCTCTCGAATGAACACATGGTTGTCCATTCCAATGCTATTCTTCATGGCTACGGCCAGCCATTATCCGATGTTTGGCCGATAGCTTTGTGAAGTTCAGAAGTGTATTGTGAGGTTGTTGATGCATAGACAAAGAGTCCTTGTTTCCTTTCTCGTCCTGTGCCTGCTCCCACTTCTTTCCCCTTTTGTAGGAGCTTTTTCCGGACCTCCCGAAGTTGGCAGGCCGGCCCCAGACTTTACCCTCATAAGCGACGAAGGGAGTCAGGTGAGCCTCAAGCATTACCGTGGTAAATGGGTAGTCCTCTATTTTTACCCAAAGGACTTCACCTCCGGCTGTACTATAGAGGCGCGTAACTTCCAGCGCGACCTGGCAAAATATCAGAAGGCGAATGCGGTCATAATCGGAATAAGCACCGATGATGTCGAATCGCATAAGAACTTTTGTTCAAAAGAGGGTCTGGGCTTTCGACTCCTCGCAGATACCGATTCGAAAGTGTCAGAGATGTACGGCTCGATAATGGAATACAACGAGAAGAAGTACTCGGCAAGAAATACTTTTATCATCAACCCCGAAGGAAAGGTGGCGAGAGTATTCCTAGCCGTCAAGCCGATGACTCATAGTGAAGAGGTGCTCGAATCATTGGCCGAGCTACAGAAGAAGTAAGATGGATACGACAACGGCGATCGGTGTATAAATCGCCTGTTATGTTATAATTAAAGTGGATGTCGGCGGGCCGACATCCACTTTTGATCTTTTTATTCGTATGTTCCCGGAGATGAGATTATGACCGAGGCTATGGAAGAGCGTGAGAAGAAGAGTCTGTTATTCGACCGTTTGATATCGAGCGGGGCAGACTTTGCCGACCGTTTCGGGTGGCTGATGGCCGACTCTTATGGGGATACAGAGAAGGAGTACAGGTCCGTCCGCCAAACCGCCGGACTCGTCGATCTATCTTTTTGCGGGGCAATAAAGATCGGCGGAAAGGAGGGGGCGCAGTTTCTTCACGGGCTTGTTACCAATGATGTGAAAGCGCTTGAGAAAGGGAAAGGAATGCGAGCAGCCTTTCTTACAGGCCATGGCAAGGTGAGGGCCTTCTGCCGCATACTTGCATTAAGTGATGGGTTTCTCGTTATCAATGATCCCCAAACTCACGAAAAGGTCTTCAAATATGTCTTTCCATTCTCCTATGCCGGGGACTTCAAAGTAGAAGATGTTTCAGAGCAATATCGGATGCTCTCTCTACAGGGCCCCGCATCTGGTCTCGTTCTGAAGGAGATATGTTTCGAGCCGGTCCCTCAACTCGAAGAACAGTCGTGGGTCGAGAATATGATTGCAGGTCATCACATTCTTATAGCCGCGGCTAGCCATACTGGTGAACTGGGCTATGACATCCTTGTTTCTGAAGCGGGGATCAATGATGTCTGGGATTTCACTATATTAAAGGGAGAGTTTCATTCCTTGGCCCCGGTCGGGCTCAGGGCTGTGGATGCTTTGAGGATTGAAGCTGGCATACCCGTCTATGGCATAGATGTCGATGAGACGAACATGATGCTGGAGGCTGGCCTCCCGGATGCGGTGAGTTTTTCAAAAGGCTGTTACACGGGTCAGGAAGCAGTGGCGATGGCGACCTATCGCGGTCATGTAAGCAAAAGGCTCAGCGGATTGGCCGTCGATGGAGATATTGTTCCTTCACACGGGGACAGGATTGAAAAGGATGGAAAAGATATTGGCCAGATTACGAGCTCGATAAGATCGCAAACGCTTTCGCGGGTGATCGCACTCGGGTTGGTCAAATACGGCTTTTTCGATCCGGGCACCAGGGTGCAGATTAGATCGGGGGAGAGGGCTTTAAACGCCGAGATCGTAGATATTCCTTTTTATAGAAGAGATCCCGACCTTAATTGAAGTGACATCTGAGATG
>DASTET010000274.1:0-7056 GCA_035709445.1 Blastocatellia bacterium
GTCACAATCTGGGGCTTACGGGCAAGCAGAAGCTGGCGCTCCAGTTCGTGACGGCCCTGTGCCTAGGGCTCTCGCTGAAGTACCTGACCGGGTACAGCACGAAGCTTAGCGTGCCTTTTGTGAAGACCTTTAATCCGGAGATATGGTGGCCGATATACCTGCTGGTCTTCGCGCCGCTGGTGCTGGTCGGATTTTCAAACGCGGTGAACCTGACGGACGGGCTGGACGGGCTCGCCATCTCGGTCACGATGGTGACGGCGGCGGCGCTCACCGGCTTTACATACGTGACCGGGCACGAGGTTTTCGCCAGATACCTGGACCTTCAACATAACGCGGAGGTCGCGGAGCTGACGATCTTTTGCGGCGCGCTTACCGGAGCGAGCCTCGGTTTTCTCTGGTTCAATTCGCCGCCCGCCGAGGTCTTCATGGGCGACGTCGGCGCGCTCGGAATAGGCGGCGCGATAGGCGTGATCGCCGTGATGATAAAGCAGGAGCTTCTGCTTGTGATGATCGGCGGCGTCTTCGTGCTCGAAGCGATGTCGGTCATCATACAGGTCGCATCGTTCAAGCTGTTTCGCAGAAGGGTATTCAAGATGGCGCCCTTGCACCATCATTTCGAGCTTCAGTATGCGCCCGAAGTCTCGCGGCGCATGGAGCCGAAGATCGTGTTCAGGTTCTTGATCATCGCTATACTCTTCGCGCTGCTCAGCCTCTCTACGTTGAAGCTGAGATGAGGGCCGCGAATCGCCTTATGCAGATAGAGGGCAAAAAAGTACTGGTCGTCGGCATCGCTCGCAGCGGAGTGGCGGCGGCGCGCGTGCTCGTCTCGCGCGGCGCTATGGTGACGGCCAACGATATGAAGCTCGAATCCGACATGGCGGCTGAAGTCGATGAGCTCAGGCGGCTCGGTGTGATGCTGTCGCTCGGAGGCCACCCGGAGGCGCTCTTCCTGAACGCCGACCTGATAGTCGTAAGCCCCGGTGTGCCCGCAACGATAGAGCCGCTTCAGAAGGCCGCGCGCGCGGGGATCAAGATAATAAGCGAAGTGGAGCTTGCCGGGTTGTTGCTTAAAGGCCGCCTCATAGGGATCACCGGCTCGAACGGAAAGACTACCACGACGACCCTCACCGGCGAGCTGATGAGGGCGGCGGGCGCGCAGGTCCTGGTCGGGGGCAATATAGGCACTCCGCTCACGAGCCTTGTCGATAAATCTACGGATGAGACGTGGACGGTGGCAGAGCTTTCGAGCTTCCAGCTTGAGACCATTGACACGACGCGCGTACACGTCGCGGTCGTCACAAACATAACGCCGGACCACCTGGACAGGCACGGCTCCTTCGAAGATTACATGCGGGCCAAGCACAGGATATTTCTCAACCAGCAGGGTGATGATCGAGCGATACTCAACGCCCGAGATCGTGGGACCCGGCAGATGGTCGCATCGCTCGGCGTGGGATCAAAGACGATCTATTTCAGCTCAGCCGTCGGCGAGGCGAATGAGGGGCCGGCAGCCGACATATATATGCGCGACGGGCGAATCTGTACGACCATGCTCGAAGGCGCTGAGACGGAAGTGATCCGGGTCTCTGAGATAACGGTGCCGGGCATGCACAATGTCGAAAACGTCATGGCCGCGCTCGGCGCCGTCTTTGCAGCGATAGAGACTCGGGCCGAAGACTTGCAGGCTATCAGGGAGGCGATAAGGCGGTTTAGAGGCGTCGAGCACCGCATAGAGTTCGTCGCCGAGATAGACGGGGTCAGGTTCTACAACGATTCGAAGGCCACGAATGTAGATTCGACGGTGAAGGCGCTCGAATCATTCGAGCGCAACGTGATCGTGATCCTGGGCGGTAAAGACAAAGGGAGCGATTACGCACCGCTCGCCCCGCTTGTGAGCAGCCGCGTAAAACAGGTGGTATTGATAGGGGCGGCGAGCGAAAAGATAGCCGCAGGGCTTGAGGGGCTCCGTCCCCTGGTTCGCGCCGCTTCTATGGAGGACGCGGTGCTCAAATCGATGGAGTCGGCCAGGTCTGGCGACACCGTGCTGCTTGCGCCTGCCTGCGCAAGCTTCGATATGTTCGACAACTACGAGCACAGGGGGCGGGTCTTTAAAGAGGCCGTCTTCAGGCTTGCCGACAGATTCCGCAGCGGGTGGACGGGCAGGCTGACGACATAGTTACCGGAAGGCGATTTATGGCTGCTAAACCGGACATGCATTCATACCGTAACAGTCGCGGGCCGAGGTGGAGGCGCGGCCAGTCTGCATATCCGGGGAGGCGCTACAACGCGCCGCAAGCGGGCCGGGAGCTTCCGATAGACAAGGTGCTGCTCGCGATTGTGCTGGGGCTTGTGCTGTTCGGCGCGGTGATGGTCTATAGCGCGTCGGCGGTGCTGGCGCAGAAAGAGTTCGACAACCAGTTTCACTTTTTTGCGCGCCAGGGGATGTGGGCGGTGCTTGGAATAACGGCGATGGTGGCCGGCATCCTTATAGATTACCGCCACTACAAACGCCCGGCAGTGATTGTGCTGGTGCTCGCGGTGACACTGGCGTTGCTCTGCGCGGTCTTCTTTTTTCCGAAGATCAACGGGACGCACAGGTGGATAAGGATTGGAAGCTATTTCTCGCTTCAACCCTCCGAAATCGCAAAACTGGCTCTGGTGGCCTTTTTGGCGTTCTTCCTCGAAAGGAAGGCAGCGGAGCTTGATGATTTCAAGCGGACGGTTGTGCCCGCAAGCGCGCTGGCGGCGGCAGTGATCGGGCTGGTCGCAATCGAGACCGATCTAGGGACGGCGCTGGTCCTCGGAGTGATCTTTGCGGCGATGACGTTTTACGCCGGGTTCAAGCTGCGGCACCTCGCGGGGCTTGCGGCGATGGCTTTGCCGGTGGTCCTTGCGATGGTCTTTTTCGTATCCTGGCGGCAGCAGCGGATATGGGATTTTCTCGACCCCTGGAAGAACCAGACTACTTCGAGCTTTCAGATAGTGCAGTCGCTTATCGCGATAGGAAGCGGCGGGACAAGCGGCGTGGGGTTCGCCCAGGGCAAGCAGAAGCTCTTTTACCTGCCTGCCCCGCACACAGATTTCATATTCGCGGTCATCGGCGAAGAGCTTGGGTTGATGGGGGCGGCGACCGTGGTCCTGCTCTTCGGGGTGATAGCCTGGCGAGGATTTCGAGCCGCCCGCTCGGCTCCCGATATATTCGGGCAGCTTTTAGCAGCCGGAATCACGGTAATGATCACGGCGCAGGCCCTCTTCAACATGAGCGTTACGCTATCGCTTGTGCCGAACAAAGGTATACCGCTGCCCTTCATAAGCAGCGGCGGGTCGTCGCTGGCGATAAGCCTGTTTGCGGCGGGCGTGCTGTTGAACGTGTCGAAACATACGAAGACGTAGGATGCGCGTGATTATTGCAGCAGGTGGAACTGGCGGGCACATATTTCCGGGCGTGGCGGTCGCGCGCGAGTTCAAGCGGCGCGACCCGGCTACCGAGATACTCTTCGTAGGGACGGCGCGCGGGCTCGAATCCCGCATCGTCCCCCGCGAAGGGTTCGATCTCGAAATGATGAAGGTCGGCGCGCTCAAAGGCGTATCTATGATCGAGCGAGCGAAGTCGATAGCGGAGCTTCCGCCGAGCTTCATCGCCGCGCTCAGAATAATCCGCCGGTTCAGACCCGACATAGTAATAGGGATCGGAGGTTATTCATCGGGGCCTATGCTGCTCGTGGCGGCGCTTATGAAAATACCGACAATGGTCGTCGAGCCGAATGCGATGCCCGGTTTTACTAACCGCGTGCTGGCCCGATTCGTCGACGGGGCGGCGCTCTCTTTTGAAGACGCGCAGGTGTACTTCCGAGGTCGCGGCGTTGTGACCGGCAACCCCGTCCGCAGCGACTTTGCCGAGCTAAGAAAGAAAGAGCGCGGCGGCAAGATAAATATTCTGATCTTTGGAGGGAGCCAGGGCGCGCACGCGATCAACACGGCAATGGTCGGGGCGCTCACGCACCTCGCGCCGGTAAGAGACCGTCTAGCCATAATTCACCAGACGGGCGAGAAGGATCTAGAGACGGTCCGTCGCGGGTACATCGATGCCGGGTTCGAGGACGCAGATGTGAGACCTTTTATACACGACATGGCGGCACATTTCGAGCAGGCAGACCTGCTGATTTGCAGGTCGGGCGCGACCACGGCAGCCGAGGTCGCGGCGGCGGGCAAGGCGGCGATATTCGTCCCCTTCCCCTTCGCCACCGACGACCACCAGCGCAAGAACGCCGAAGCTTTCGAGCGGGTCGGCGCGGGCCGCATGATCGTTCAAAAAGAGCTTACGCCGGAGCGGCTGGCAAGTGAGATTACCCGGTTTGTAGAGCGCCCGCACGAGATAGACCTGATGGAAGAGGCGAGCAGGCGTCTGGGGCGGCCCGACTCGGCAGAGAGAGCTGTCGATCTGGCAATGTCATTGGCAGAAGCCAGAAGCCAGAAGTCAGAAGCCAGAAGTTAATGGACGATCAGACATTGCAAGACCCAATGCAAAGGGATCCTGCAGCAATTAATTCTGGATTCTGGATTCTGGCTCCTGGCTTCTGAATACTGAACATATGCTTTTTCGCGGAGTAAGACACATACATTTCGTTGGGATAGGCGGCATAGGGATGAGCGGCATAGCCGAGGTGTTGCTGTCGCTTGGCGAGAACTTCCGCGTCACAGGAAGCGACCTGAAGCGGTCTCCGATCACCGACAGGCTTGAGTCTATGGGCGCAACCGTCTCGGAAGGCCATCGCGCGGAGAACATTGCCGGGGCAGATGTGGTTGTATGCTCGTCCGCCGTGCGGGATGACAACCCCGAAGTCGTGGCCGCGCACCGGCATAAGATACCGGTCATCCCGCGAGCGGAGATGCTGGCGGAGCTTATGAGGCTCTACAGGCATGGCATCGCCGTCGCGGGCACGCACGGCAAGACCACTACTACGTCGATGGTCGCACAGCTTATGACCGCCGCCGAGTTCGATCCGGCAGTAATCGTGGGAGGCCGCGTGGCTTCGCTAGGGTCGAACGCCAGGCTCGGACACGGCGAGTACATAGTGGTCGAAGCGGATGAATCCGACGGCTCGCTGTTGCTGCTCGCGCCCACGATCGCCGTCGTGACCAACATCGATTCGGACCACCTGGATTTCTTTTCGGGAGGCATAGAGCAGATCAAGCACTGTTTTGCGACCTTTGCCAATCGAGTCCCCTTTTACGGGACCGTAGTCCTGTGCCTCGACGATCAGAACGTGCAGGCGATAATACCGGAGCTTACGCGGCGAACGATAAGCTACGGGCTTGCGGCGCAGGCCGACGTTTCGGCCTGGAACATACAGTCCGATTCGAGCTTCGGGTCGGAGTTTACGGTCCGCGCGCTCGGCAAGGAGATGGGCCGCATAAATCTCAGGGTGCCGGGCCTGCACAACGTCTATAACGCGCTCGCGGCGGTCGCGGTCGGGCTCGACCTTTCGATGAGCTTCGAGCAGATAGCCAGCTCCTTGCAGGAATTCCGAGGGGCCGAGCGCAGGTTCCAGATCAAAGGCGAGAAGAACAAGGTGATGGTCGTCGATGATTACGGGCACCATCCCACAGAGATAAAGGCGACGCTCGCCGCCGCTCGGACCTCCGGGCGGCGAGTCGTTACGCTGTTTCAGCCGCATCGCTACTCTCGCACAAGCCATCTTATGGATGAGTTCGCCCGGTCGTTTTACGGCGCGGACGTGCTTCTGGTGACGGATATCTATGCGGCGAGCGAAGACCCTATTGAAGGTGTGACGAGCCGCGCGCTCGTTGAAATGATCGATCGATTCGGCCACCGCCACGTTGAATACGCAGGCCCCCTTTCCGACGCGGCGGCAAGGCTCAGCCAGATCGTCCAGCCGGGCGATCTGGTGCTCACACTCGGAGCAGGCAACGTCTATCAGGCAGGAGATGAGTTGCTGAAAAACTTGGATCAGGGCTCAGGCGACAGGCGGCGGGATTCAGGAGGCGAGTAGCGACGGCCCTGAACCCCGACCCCTGCCCCCTGAATCCTGCTGTGGGAGGTGCTGCTTGGCATCAGCTCAAAAGAGCGAACCAAGGGTACGCAATCAGGTAGTAACTCCGCGCCGGTCGCGGCGAGTCGCGCGCAGCCGAACGCGACGGAGCGGGACGGTAAAGATCGGCGCAGTGCTCAAGAAGGCCAGGTTGTTTGCCAGGCCCGCAGCCGCGCTTGCGGCAGTGGTCCTGCTGGTCGTCACCTACAACACGGTGGCAGGCTCGCCGCTGTTCGAGCTTCGCCGGGTCGAGGTAAACGATATAGCCCCGTCCCTGCGCTCCGAAGTCGAGCAGGCGGCGCGGCGAGCGGTGGGCAGCTCGAAACTACTGGACATCGACTTGCAGAGCGTAAGACAGAGAATCGAATCGATCCCGCGTGTGCGCGAGGCGAGGGTCGCGCGCGCGCTGCCCGACGCGCTCTCGATAGACGTGGTCGAGCGGCGTCCCGCGGTCCTCGTGCGGCGCAAGTCGCAGGCGATAGTCTGGCTCGATGAGGACGGGGTCGAGCTAGGAGAGATATCGGACATAAAGCCCGAGGGCGAGGCGACCATCCCGCCTATCGCCAGAGGGTTCACCGAGGGCGCTCGCACGCCTGCGACACAGGCCGAGGACCGCGAGCGGATCGCGCTCTATAAACAGATCGAAAGCGAGTTCAAAGCCGAGCCGGAGCCAGTCTGGAACCTCATCGATGAGATCGATCTGACTACGACACGCTATGTCAACATGCGACTGGCAACCCCGCCGGTCACAGTGGTCGTCGGGAGCAAGGATTTTCGCAACCGGTTCGAGACGGCGGTTAAAGTTATCGGGGCGATTCGCCGGGGCGACTCCGAGCTGCTCGGTCGCTTTCGCATTCAGGACCCGGAGAGGCTCATCAATAACGCAGACAATATAGACTTCATCGACACGTCGCGGTCCGACCGCATAGTGTTGAACTTTTCAGGAAAAGACAGGTCAGTCAGACAGGAAAAGAAACAGGGGTCAGGAGTCAGGGGGCAGGGA
>DASTET010000275.1:0-3684 GCA_035709445.1 Blastocatellia bacterium
ACAGGGGCTTTCCAGAAGGACCAGGCGAGCAATCCCCTATCGGTACTGCGGTCTCGCCATTGCAGCGCAAGCAGAACGAAAGGCAGGGCCAGGAAGGATGCTATCGAAGGCTCCTTTGTCGCCAGCGCAAAGCCTACAAAAACTCCGAGCCAGACGGCGCGGCGAGCCGTAAATCCTGCCGCGATGATGTGCGCGAATACGGCCAGGGCCAGAGCGGTAAAAAACAAGACCGTCATATCGACGTTGCCAGTGCGCGAATAATAAAACATCGGGAACGAGACCATAACCACCAGCGCCGCCAATGCGCCTGTGCGTTCGTCCCAGAGCGTCCGCCCCGCGTTGTAGGCCGCCAGAACGACCCCTGCTCCCATCAGCACAGAAACAAAGTGCGCAATCAAGGAAAGGCCTTTAAGATCGCCTACCGGGTCGGCCAGCCCGAACGGATAGGCGCCGCTAATGTTTGCGAGCCCGCCTGTCGCCCAGAGATATCCCAGATAAGGCGCGTATGAGGCGGAGACGACAAATGAGTGCATCAACGGGTATCCCAGGTTGCGGTCAGGCTTCGGCTGAATAATATTGTGAATCTCCGCGAGCGGGCCGAGCGGCGTCTCATCATCCGTCCCCCAGGCATGCGTGCGGTCCGGCGCGGTGGCATGCGGGATACCCCACCAGAAGCCCGGCACGTACAGGGCGAGCGCAAACACGGCAAACGCCAGCGGGGCGCGATGCGTGCGGGTAGAAGTATTCTTCTCGATTAAAATATCAGGCGCGGGGCTTACGGTTAACATTCTTTACCAGACTTTCAACGATTCGATTTGATGCGTTTCCATCGCCGTAAAATAGAGTGGCCTCTTGAGTCCATGCCTTAAGGCCGTTGGACGCGGCCCGTACGATGCGCTCTGCCCGCGCACCTGCCAGATAATTCCAGCCGCTCTCGACCGTCTCGACCCACTCGGTCTCTTCTCGCAACGTGACACACTTCACGCGGAAAAAAAAGGCTTCTTTCTGAACACCGCCCGAATCTGTGCAGATGACTCGCGCGGACTCTTCAAGCCTGAGCATGTCGAGGTAATGGACCGGCTCGATGACCTCCACCTTGCCGAGCCGCTGTTCGAGTCTATGCTGTGCCACAAACTTGCGCGTGCGCGGGTGAAGGGGGAGCACCACGCGGCAGTCCTCCGCAAGATGGGCCAGGCCGTCGAGGATCTCGGCCAGTCGCTCGGCATCATCCGTATTCTCGCTGCGGTGTACGGTCGCCAGGATAAAGCTCTTCGGCTCTAACAGAAGTCGCTCCAGAATAAGACTGCGCTCGCGGGCGTGATCGCGATAAAAGAGGGATGCGTCGTACATAACGTCGCCGACCTGCTCGATCCCTGCCCTGATGCCTTCACGACGTAGATTCGCCACGGCGGCGGAGGTAGGGCAGTATAACGAATCGGACATATGATCGGTCAGGATTCGGTTGACCTCTTCCGGCATAGACCTGTTGAAAGAGCGAAGCCCGGCTTCGACGTGCGCGGTGAATATATTCAGCTTCCTGGCGGCAAGCGCGCCGGCCAGTGTGGAGTTCGTATCGCCGTACACTAACACGCAGTCCGGCTTCTCACTCACCAGTATGGGCTCGATAGCTTCCAGCATCCGTCCCGTCTGCGCTGCGTGCGACAACGAGCCTATGCCCAGATTGTAGCGCGGTTCGGGAATCTCAAGCTCATCGAAGAACATTCGAGAAAGGTTCGCATCATAGTGCTGGCCCGTGTGCACTATCACTTCTTCGATGGGCGAGAGGCCATTTCGATTGTGTGCGCTGATCGCGCGCGACACGGCAGCAGCTTTGACAAACTGGGGCCGGGCGCCGACGATGGTTACGATTTTCAAGGCGATAACCGCTTAACGATCAAGTCTAAATAACCGCAGAGGACGCCGCAGGAACGCAGAGGATTGACTATTTCTCTGTGTTCCTGCGGTGTCCTCTGTGGTTCATATCCTCTCGCATAGATACCCGGCGCGGGTTCCTCAGTGTATGACCCATAAAGGCCCGTTCACGAGAGCGGCATGATTGCCGTTACCGGAATAATCGAATGCTACCGTCCCCGTTCCCTCATCAAAGTGCCACGCTGCGATAAGACCGGTTTCGGGCTGCCCGGGAATGATCTGACCATTGTTGTAAAGGGCCGCGACCTCCGAGGCGAGCAAAAGGCGGTCGTAAATACGCATCTCGTCGATAATGCCTTTGAAGGTAGCAGAGGTCGCCGGATTATTGCCTATCCGCCACGGGGCCGCATCCGTTCTCATAACTCCGACCGGGCTGCTGCCCCTGACGAGCGGCTGCTGCACCCCGTTAATATAGATGATGGGGTCATTGGCTGCGGATGAGCCGTCATAGATGACCGCGATATGTTGCAGGGTATTTAGCGCAACGCTGTTGGAAGGGGTGTCCCACTGGCCGGAGGTTAAAGCGCCGGCATTATCGAATACCACCAGCAGCCTGATCTTGTTACCGCTCAGAAGCCGCAACTGCAAGTTAGGATTATTATCCGTGTCATCACGCACGGCAAAAATATGACCGGAGTTGTTCTCCCCCAGAGAAGCGGGATTGATCCAGGCTGATACCGATATCTGCGCAGGGGGGCTTAGCGTCGGCCCGACCGCCATATCGTTAACGCCATCAAACCTCAAAGCGTAGTTGTTGCTCACAGTACAGGTGACGGAAGAAGAATCACCGGTATTGCCCGCCGCATCCCTGGCCACACAGGTCAATGTATAACTGCCGTTGGGGAACTGGGTTGTATCCCACGCGACTGCGTAAGGGGCCGTGGTGTCTTCAGGCCCTAAACTGTTGCCGTTCAGCTTGAACTGGACCCCTACTATCCCCACGTCATCAGTAGCATCAGCCGTAACGGTGATAGCGCCCGACAGGGTGGCTCCATCGACAGGGAAAGAAATAGAAGCTTGCGGAGGGGTGTTATCCGGATCCGGATCAGGATCAGGATCAGGAGGAGCGTTGCCGATGGGGGTATGAACGAACGTTATGTTCTCGTTCGATCTCTCGTTTTTCCACGAGCCGTTTGTGAATACAGGCGTTGCCAGGTGGCTCCACTGGTAGGGTCCGGTGAGCGAGTCTGCGACCAAAACACCGTTCAGCTCGCCGAACGCGTTCAGGTTGGGAAAGGCGCCAAAGAACCCGAAAAGGGTGACGTACATATGCCACTTATTGCCGAACTGGCGAATATCCGCGATCTCGATCCTGCTGGCCGAATCGGCTTGCACGATCTTTGCCGGAGTGGATGTAGTAAACCCGTCCAGCCCGTGATACAGCTCAAGCGTGGTGGCATCGACCACCTTGCGGATACGACTCTGACCGAAATTATCAGAACTGGTGTCCTGATTGAATTGCACGTAACCGTCTGCGACAAACCCGGCTGTGCTTGCGACCGACACAATACGCCCCGAAAGGCTCGCAGTAAGGTCCTGAGCCGGGCCCTGGCCTTTGTCTACCAGCACTATGCCCGAGCGCGCCAGGCTATTAAGGCTTGCGCCGGAGGCGTAAGTTACGCACCAGGGCCCGCCCATCTCCGTCTCATTCTTCGCGCTCAGCATCACCATCCACTGGCCATTTTCCAGGACGGGCCGGGGCCTGGAAAACCCGTTCTGATCGAATGCTCCCGCAGGGCCGGGATCGAGTAG
>DASTET010000276.1:0-6951 GCA_035709445.1 Blastocatellia bacterium
TGAGGGTTGAGCGAGGCGATCAGCGCATCGGCGGCGTCCTTTATCGGCTTTGTCGAAACGCCCGTCCTTCGTATCGAAAAGAGACCCGGCACCAGATTGCCGTCGGTGGTGATCCCCTTGAACGGCTGAGCAAGCGCAGCCTCAGCGGCGGCCATGTACCCGGGAGGACCCGAAAGGGGACGCGGGGGTTCTTGCGGTGCGGGCGCTGGCTGCTGCGCCGCCTGCGAGACTGCAATGCCGGTCACGAATACGGCCATCAAGAAGACTGCCGACAATCTGGATGTTGTCATATATATTTTCCTTTAACCGCAGATATACGCAGGAGTACGCAGACGAAAAACCTGTTTATGACTCTGCGCACCTCAGGCCTTCAAACCGTTGAGCCCCATAGGAAGCGACCGGAGCCGGATGCCCGTCGCATCGAAGACGGCATTGCCGACCGCGGGGGCAAGTCCCACAATAGGCGTCTCGCCCGCGCCCGCCGACGGCAGGTCTTTACGATCGACGAGCACGGTCTCAAGCGCCGGTACATCGCTGAAGCGAGGGACGCGATAACGCGAGAAGCGAGGGTTGAGAATCCGCCCGTTCTCGAATTCGATAGCTTCGAACAGCGCCCCCCCGATACCCATCACGACTGAGCCTTCGATCTGGTTCTTCAGGTGATCGGGGTTGATTATCGCCCCGCATTCGAACGCGGTCACTACACGGACGATCTTCAACCGACCGCCTGTGCGGTCCGCCTCTACCTCGGCGCAGGCGGCAACGTATCCTCCCTTCTCAAAACCGCCCGCGATGCCGAACCCCCGGTTTGAAGCGGTCTTCTTCCTGCCCCACCCGAAAGCTTTAGCGGCGGCCTCAAGCACGGCCCGCAGCCGCTCGTCCTTCAGGTTCTTCAGACGGAATTCGAGCGGATCGATCTTCAGCGCGTGCGCAAGCTCATCGATGTGCGTCTCGCGGGCGAAGTGATTCGCCGTGGCGGCAAGGGCGCGGTATGAGCCCTGGCGAAGAGGCGAGCGCGCGGGGTGAAACTCGACTAACTGATTTGCGATATCGTAGAGAGGTCGTATGGCCGACCCGCCTGAGTTGTAGTTATGAAATTCCCAGGCCGTTATCGTCCCGTCACTCTTCGCGCCGCTTCGAACCTCGATGACGCCCGCCGGTCGGAAGTAGGCCCAGGTGAATTCCTCCTCGCGCGTCCACACGAGCTTGACGGGCTTGCCTGAAGCGCGGGCAAGCCGCGCCGCTTCGACGGCGGTCTCTCCCGTATGCTTGCCGCCGTAAGCGGAACCGGTGTCGGGCACGATCACCCGGACGCGATCTTCGGGTATCTTGAATGCCCCGGCAAGCTCGCTGCGAACGCCGAACGGTCTCTGGGTCCCGGTCCAGACGGTCAGCTTGCCGTCCTGCCATTCGGCGACGGCGGCGCGCGGCTCAAGCGGAGCATGCGCTATATAGGCGACGGTGTAGGTCTGCTCCAACTTCTTATCGGCCTGAGACAGCCCCTCTTCTATCGAGCCTTTAACCTGGCGCGAGCGGCTGTCGAAACCTTGAGACTCGGTCGGGTTCTTCTTCAGATACTCGAACAGCCCTTGCGACGAAGGCTGCGGCGGCGACTTCCACTCCGCGCGGATCGCACCGATTGCCTTGCGCGCTGCCTGCTCTGCGGGCGCTGTGACGCCGACGAAATCGCCGTCCCGGACGACTGTGACGCCGGGCATCTTCTCCGCCTCTCGCGCGTCGAGCGAGACGAGCGTTGCGTTGAAAGAAGTCGGCCTCAGTATTTTCCCATACAGCATGCCCGGACGCTTGATGTCGGACGTGTACTGATGGCTGCCGGTGACGAATGCCTGCCCGTCTACTTTCGAGACCGATTTTCCGGCTATCTTCCATTGATCGGGGGGCGAGGTGTTCGGGCTCTCGGTCACAGTTCGGACAAGCTTCTGACCCTTTGTGATCTGGCCGAAGCTGAGCGTTCGCTTCGTAGCGGGATCGGTCACCTTTGCGTCCTGCGCGAGGAGCGAGGCCCGGTCTTTTTTCAACTGCTCGGCCGCGAGATCGATCAGCATCTCGCGCGCTGCGGCGGATATCTTGCGAAGCTGCGCGGCCATCACGGGAGTCGTGCGGCTTCCGAATGTTCCCATATCGTAAGGCGTCAGGTCCGTATCGCCCATAATCATTCGGATAGAGGCGACGGGCGCGCGAAGCTCTTCGGCCACGACCTGTGTGAGCGAAGTGCGAATATCCTGGCCCACTTCCACCTTACCCGTATAGACCGTGACGGCCCCGTCCTCTGCGATATGCAGCCAGCTTGCGATATCCTGAGGAACTGCGCCGCCGCGCCGCCGCCCTCCGCCCGATTCCTGACCGGTCCCGGCGGCTTTGAGCACCAGCAGCACAAAGATGCCGCCGCCCGATAGCTTGAAGAAGTCGCGTCGGGCAAGATCGAAACTGTAAGCGGGCGCGTCGCGCAGCTCGTATCGCTCCGGCTCGAGAAACTCTTCTGGAATAATCTTCTCATTCATTTCGCACCGCCCTTCATCGCGCGCGCGGCATTGCGCACGGCAAGCACTATTCGCGAATAGGTGCCGCAGCGGCAGACGTTGCCCTGCATGGAGCGGATGATCTCCTGCTCGTCCGGGTTGGGGTTCTTAGCAAGCAGCGCCACTCCCGACATGATCATTCCCGGAGTGCAGTAACCGCATTGAAACGCGCCCGCTTCGATAAAGGCTTCCTGAAGCGGGTGGAGTCGCCCGTTCTTCTCCAGCCCCTCTATGGTCGTGACGCGTTTCCCTGCCGCGTCGCCCACAGGCGTTATACAGGAGCGGACTGCCTGCCCATCGATCAGCACCGTGCACGCGCCGCACTGCCCCTCTCCGCAGCCGTATTTGCTTCCGGTCAGATTGAGGTCATCGCGCAACACGCCGAGCAGGCTGCGATCAGGCTCCGCATCTATACTTCGCCTCGCCCCGTTCAAATAAAGTTCTATGGTTTTCATCAGAGTCTCTATGTCGGATTGAGCATTGTTTAACTATAAGGGCGGTTCCACTGAGACCGGCCCTGTTCGAGCGATTGAATCTCTCAGTGTCTCAAGATCTGCCATAGAGTTTAGTTCTTCCGGTCCTTTTGTGCAATAAGCGGAGCTTTTTCAGAGCGCGCGAGCGGCGCTGTTTGACATACGAAGGTCGAGGAGTAGAATAGTTCATAGATTGTCTGGTGGACCTTCCTGTGAGCGACGATTCCGAACATACGCCAGTACTCGAAGCTGTGCGCAGGTTTTAATCTTATATGGAGTGAAGGAGAATCAAGACATGCCATACCGAGGCTATGGTCGAGATCGATACGTGCGGCATTATGATGATGAAGATCTCTTTGACCGCGAGAGTTCGAGGGGGCGCGATTATGACTACGACTATGGTCGAGGCACATATGAGCGCGAGGATAGATACGGCAGAGACCGCCGGGAGTCCAGGGGACTTCTGCAACGCGCCGGAGATGAGGTAAGGTCCTGGCTCGGAGGCGAAGACGCGGAAAGGCGAAGCCGGACAGGAAGAGCAGACAGGTATGACCGCGAAGACTATGACGATTATGGTCGAAAGCGCTACAGCGAGCTGTATCCGCGCAGCCGCCGGTACGACCGCGAAGACTATTCCGGCGGGCGCGATGAGAGCCGCTACACTCAGACGGGCTACAGCGGTTATGACCCGAACTATCCCAGCCTTTACGGCGAGGGCGAATCGATGTCCGACAGGGAACGCGCCACGTCGAGGACTCACAGGGGCCTCGGACCGCGCGGATACCGGCGGTCTGACCAGCGAATATGGGAGGATATAAACGAACGGCTTACGGAAGACGATCAGATAGATGCAAGCAATGTCGAGGTCGATGTGAGCCAGGGCGACGTCACGCTTAGCGGCATGGTGAGCAGCCGATGGGAGAAGCGCAGGATCGAAGACATTGCGGATTCGGTCTCGGGAGTCAGAGATGTAATCAATCAGCTCAGGACCCGCAGGTCCGGGCGGCGGGACCGGGAGGAGCAGACAGGCAGAAACCTCCTCGATGTCGGCAACGATGTCAAGGGAAAGACAGTGCTCCGCTCCAGGACGGGAGAGAAGCTTGGCGAAGTTACAGACGTCATCGTACACCCGATCCAGGGAACAGTACTCGGCCTGCTGCTTCGCGGGCCTGAGGGCCAGGAGAGGGCGCTCGTCGCGCAGGATTTCGTGATAGGCAATGACGCGGTGATGGCCTCAGAGACTGCCAGCATGGATGAAGAGAATCTGAGGAGCGCGCTTTCGGAAGGCGTCCCGGCATCGAGAAACATCGTCGGGGCGAGCGTCGTCACCGAGGACGGAAATCTTGTAGGCCGTATAAGCCAGGTGCTCTTCTCTATGGATACGCGCCGAGCAGTATATCGCATCGCCGAGTCGAAGCTGAAGCAGTTGTTCGGCGGAGGCTTCTATCTGGCGGGCGATGTTGTGCGAGCCTATTCGCCTGACGGCGGGCGAATCATCGTGCCTGTAGATACGGGAGACCGCTTTGCCGCGCAGTCGCCGGACGAGGCGCTCGGTCGCACAGGCATGGATACGGGTCAAGCTACGCCCGTCGAGGAAGAGGTCCGTGAGACGCCGACCCGCACCCGAAGCACAACCACCAGATCACGCTGATCGGGATGGGGATTAACAGCCGCAGATGAACGCCGATTCTTTTTACTCATCTATCGGCGTTCACCTGCGGAAAACAGATCGCAGCACGCGGAGGAAAGCCACCATATCGCTCTTCTCCTGCGGCGTCATCTTAAGCCCCAGTACTATATTGAAGAACTCCACCGTATCCTCGAGCGTTAGCAGCCTGCCGTCGTGCAGGTAAGGCGGGGAGTCCTTTATGCCTCTGAGCGGGAATGTCTTGATGGGCCCTTCCGGCCGCCCCGGCTTTCCCATCGAAGTCGACCCGGCGTTACTGTAGAATCGCTCCACCTTCAGATCGTGCGAGAGGTTGTCGTTATAGAAGGGCGGAGCGTGACAGCTCGCGCAGTTCTTTATGAATACTGCTTCGCCTCATGTTTAGCGCGTGCCTGTCTTTGCATCTGTACTCGCTACGCGGAGGTTGTCGTTTACGCTACTGACCCCTTCTATGCCCCTGACCAGCTCGACGGCCCTGGCCTTTTGCGACTCATTGGGGACGGTCCCGCCCAAAGTGACGACATTGTTCTCTACATCAATATCGATTGTGCTGTCTCTCAGCTCATCCATGCTGGCAAGCACAGACCGCGTCTTGACCCATATCCACAGATCGTCGGCGCCGTTGCCGATCCTTCGACCCAGGTCTCTTGCCTGCTGCTCCCAGGACCCCCTGTCGCGCTCGACTTCCTCCCGCCTTATATCGCGCGGCGGCGTCTTGCCTCTGTTCGCGTTTGTAACAGCGGGTCTGTTGTCGCCCGCGTTATTGGTTGAAGTGTCACAGCCTGAGCCGATTACTAGAAGCGAGAATGTAAGAAAGTAGATCGCTGTTTTTATCTTATTGTTGCCGTTCATGGTGTGCTCCTCCGTGCAAAAAATGCCTGGGATTGGGAAATACATGCACTCGGTCCTATACAAGGACCGGATTTACAGACGCAATCTTGACTTTCCGAGCAACAGGCATACCGCCGCAACTAAGCAGCGGTCTCGATTTCATCGTCAGAGGCCATAAGCGGCATAGATGTTGCACCTTAATCAAAAGGAAGGCAGAAGATGGATCAACTCGATATGGAAGCAGGCGAAAACAAAAGGTCTCGCAGATCGAGGTTGAGGAGATTATCTATGGGTCAGGGAGGTTACTTTCTGGCAACTGGCATATGGCCTCTCGTCGACATAAGGAGCTTTCAAGCGGTGACGGGCCCGAAAACCGACCAGTGGCTTGTAAAAACCGTAGGCGTTCTGGTCGGTGTCATTGGCGGCGTGCTGATTGCGGCAGGCGCGCGACGTAGAGTGACTGCAGAGGTATCTGCCCTCGCCGTCGGCAGCGCCGCCGGTCTTACGGCAATAGACGTGGTCTATGTGGCAAAGAGAAGGATCTCGCCGATTTATCTTCTGGATGCCGTAGCTGAGATCGCATTAATCGGCGGCTGGATCTTTGCCTCGAAGCGCCGCAACCGCGCAAGATGATTAGGAGGATTGAGAATGGCAGATTTGAAAGAGACCACAAAAAAGATAGGTAAAGAAGGCGCTACGGCAGGCGTGCTACTCTACACACTTATAGCTGTTGGAGTAGCCGGGCTGATAATCCTATTGATCCTTCTGGCTTTCATGTAAGAGAAGTCAGGAGAGATCACACCTACGCGGTGAAGGTAATGCTCAAAGAGAAATAACCGCAGAGGATCGTTTATACCTCAGCGGTGAACCTCCTCACGTGGTGAAACACCCCTGGGAATCGGCCTTGCAAATCTTTGGTGATGCTGCAAAAAATCAGATCATTTTGGGCGGGCTTGAGAACGAGTCTATGGTTTGTGCCGAGTCTGATGTTGCTCGGCGCGGTCCTTCTGGCCCTGATATTCATAGAGATCGACTCCGCTCTAAGCCAGTCCTCGCTGGCCAGATACCCCAGGCTCTTCGGCGTAAACGCCGAGGGCGCACGCAGCATCCTGTCGTCTGTCGCAAGCTCTATGATAACCGTGGCGGGCGTGATCTTCTCTATAACCATCGTCGCGCTCTCGCTCGCATCGAGCCAGTATACGTCGCGGGTGTTGCGAAACTTCATGAAGAATCGCGGCAACCAGATCGCCCTGGGAGTCTTTGTGAGCATCTTCGTCTACTGCCTTGTAGTTTTGCGAACGATTCGCGGAGGCGAAGAATCGTTCGTGCCCTCACTTTCGGTCCTGTTCGCAATCGTGCTCGGTCTTGTGGGGATAGGGTTTCTCATATACTTCATCCATCATGTTGCGACCATGATCCAGGCGTCCGAGATGATATCTGC
>DASTET010000277.1:0-3876 GCA_035709445.1 Blastocatellia bacterium
GAGGACCCGGACCCTAACGGCCCTTACGGCGCGAAAGAGGTCGGGCAGGGGCCGCTGCTCCCGGTCCCGCCTGCCGTGGTCAACGCTATTTATGATGCGGTCGGGGTGAGAATTGATGAAGTCCCGGCCAGCCCTGACAAAGTTCTCGCGGCGATCCGCGCAAAAGCGCAGGGGAAAGAGGGCCGCTACGGGCCGACATCAATACCCGAGATCGATTGGCCCGCGCCTTTGAAAGTATTGACCCCGGCTGAAGGAGGAGACGGGCGCGAGATGCCGCGCGAAGCGGTTCACTTGAGAGATTGAGAAAGGGGAATAGACAGGATTTACAGGATTAACAGAAAGATTAGAAAGAGACGCCAGTTTTATTCAGTTCTCATGTCAATCCTTTAAATCCTGTCAATCTTTTTGATTCAGTTATTGCCTTATGATGAGACTACCTAAATTCACTTATCGCGTACCGAAGAAGGTATCGGAAGCGGTAAAGATGATGGCAGATGCCGGGCCTGATGCGATGTTTGTCGCCGGGGGGACGGACCTCTACCCGAATATGAAGCGGCGGCAGCAGACGCCCAGGACGGTCATATCGGTCACACGGCTTCGTGAGCTTCACAGGCTCGAAGGCGATTCGACAAAGGGGATGGTTATCGGCGGGTCGATCACGCTTACCGAAATTTGCAACGACCCTCGCATCAGGCGTGATTACCCGGTCGTGGCGCAGGCTGCGAGCCTTATATCGACGCCGCTGCTCAGAAACATGGGGACGATAGGCGGCAACCTCCTGCTCGATACGCGGTGCAACTACTACGACCAGAATTATGAGTGGCGCAAGGCGATAAACTTCTGCATGAAGAAAGACGGCAGCATCTGCTGGGTTGCGCCTTCCAGCCCGCGATGCTGGGCCGTACAGTCGAGCGATCTCGCGCCGGTCATGGTCGCGCTCGGCGCGCGTGTTCGGCTTGTTTCAGAAGAGGGGGAGCGTACTCTGCTCGCATCGGAGCTCTATAACAACGACGGCATCAGTTATTTGAACAAGCGGCCCGACGAGCTGCTCCTCGATATTCACCTGCCGCCGATGAACGGGACCCGCGCCGTCTATAAGAAGCTGCGTCGGAGAGGCTCATTCGATTTCCCTGTGCTCGGAGTCGCGGCAGCCCTCGATCTTACCGCAGACGGGACCGTGCGTGATGCGCGGCTGATTCTTGGCGGTGTTGCGCCCGCGCCGATTAAGGTGGCTGAAGCCGAATCGGCGCTTATCGGGCAGCCGCTCGATAGAGAGCGAATCGAGGAGGCCGCCGAAGCCTGTTACATCAAGGCGCGCCCGCTCGATAATACTGATTTCGTGATGGGCTGGCGGAAGCAGATGGCAAGACCTTTTGTGCTTCGCGCGCTTGAAGAGATTCAACGATCCGCCTAGACCGTCGGCAGAACGAGTATGGATAGCGTCGGAATCAGAGATCTGGTCGTCCTCCTGTTACTCTTTCTGGCCATATTCTTTGGCCTCTCCATTCTCATCTTCATGGCTGTGGTGATAAGAAGGCGACAGGCGGCACCGCAGCCGGGAGGACCGGCCCGTTGCTCTTTCTGTCTCAAGCCGCAGGCACAGGTGCAAAAACTTATAGCCGGGCCTTCGGTCTATATATGCAATGAGTGCGTGACGATCTGTAACGAGATAATATCGAGCAACCGTCGCACGGAGAGCCTGGTCGACTTTCCCCGATAGCTATCCCGATACGGTCTGAGCGGGGAACTGCTCCTGTGCCGCCCGGCGGCGCAGAGCCCTCGTGAGCCGTTGCGAAGTGACCTCAATATGTTTTGGCACAGTGATAGGAAAGAGTCTCGAAACGAGCTTGAGCTTCTTCTTTTGAAGCTGTGAGGCGGCTATAAGGAGACGGCTGCTTTCGGCAAGGTGCTCCTTCATAAATCCGGGCTGCGAAAGGATCGAGATTATCTCTTCTTCGAGCGCTTCCAGATCGTGCCAGTCGCCTATACGCCCCTGTAGCGTGCGAAGCCATGTGAGCGAGCGGTCCGGGTTGCCCACGCCCATAGTCTTTAAAATCTCTAACAGGTATCGAACTCGCTTGGCTGCGATCCTGAGCTGATGCATCTCCTCAGGGTGAATCGTCGGATGCACCTGCTCAGCCAGCGCGTAAAACTCTTCGACCCTCTGTTCCAGCCGCTGGGCCGCTCTAAGAGCTATCTTCTTCTCGTTGGTCAATACAGACCGCGCCTCAAGCGCGGCCTGATCGAGCACCTGCTCAGGCGGATCAGCCTCCTGCTGCTCGCTTCCGCCGTTCTCGTCTTGAGGGGGTGTAATATCGATCCCCAGCCTGTTTGCTATTCCTTCGATGTTGATGTGTTCGAGGTTGCGTCTTATTTTCCCGACCTGTGCCTCACGATGTTCGTTGAGGATCGCTTTCATTAACTCGTACTGCTCACGATGAGCCCCCCTGCGGGCCGAAATCTCTTTTTCGAGCATTATCAAAAAGACGTCGTAGTTTCGCACGCGAGAAAGACGGCGGCGCCACTTTCTCAGTTGCTTCTTGAGCCTTCGGACATATCGCTCGGTCTTGTCTTTTTGTGAATGCCTGTGGTTTGAAAGCAAGAGGTCGACGGAAGCCTGCAACCGCCGGGTGCTCACGCGCATCTTGTGGATGGCTTCTACCTCCGCTGTCTCCATCACCGCGCGATGATATGATTGCAATAAAACGATCTGGTCGCTGATTATATCGAAAAGCGAAGTCTGTCCCGGTTTGCCTGCCGTATGGATCGCAGGCGACATAGTTACCAGGTCCGGTGTTTCTCCCTCTATCATCACTTTACCTGTACGCAAAATTGGCAATCCGAGGGCCATTCCCTCGCCCATTTAATCTTGCCCTGTCATTCTTATCATAGCAATGTGAGCGGCCATCCCGAACAGACTCAAAGATACTATTTCACCTGCGCATGAGCAATAGCCTGATGAGAAATCGGGTTAAAACTCCAATATGACAGGGTGATTCAACTCTCGGTCGAGACGGAGAGTCTTTATCACAGAGGACGCGGAGGATAACAGAGGTACAGGCAATCCTGTGTTTTCCTCTGTGTCCTGTGTGGTTATTTCGACTTTGATCGATAGAATTTGCCTTTATAATTGTAGAGGTAACTTGATGCAATAGTTTTATGGAAATCCTGAGGCTTGATATAGAGAAACAGGCGCCCGGCGCGCCGAATGAGGCCGAAATAAGGTTTCAGGCGGCGATGCTTGCCGCAATCGCAGCGACGGGCGCGAGCCTGATCATGAGGTTCGCGTTCGATGCCCCGCTGATCCCTGAGTTGATGGCGCACCTGATCTTCGCCGTCGCACCGATCTGGGTGGTGGAGATCGCGGTAGGTATGCTCGGCCCATTCGCCAAACACCTCGGATTCCTCGGCTGCCTGCTGGCTTTCGCGCTCGCGCTCACGGGAGCGGCGATGCTTTATTTGAAGTACGAGAATAAAGCCTTTTCGCGCCTTGCAAACAGGCTGGCGCTTCCGATTCTTGTGTTGTCGTTGTGGGTTGCGACTCTCATCCTCGTCATACCTTTGCTCGGCGGAGGGCCAGGTGGTCGATACCTCCGGCAGGGAACCGTTTATACTGCGCTCTCTCAACTTCTCGTCTATGCAGTCTTTGGCGGAGCGCTTATAGTCGTCTCTCGCCTGTATGTAAACCGTCCCGCGCTCGCGCGAGAACATAACGCATTTCTCTCGCGGCGCAAGGTGATGCGAGGGGTCTTCTATACCGTCATAGCCGTGGCCGTTTATGACATGGGCAAAAACCTCTTCGTTTCCTGGTGGCGGACGGGGTCGGGGAGGGTGAAGGGCGGAGACGGTATTTTCCCGAATATCGATGGTCTGGCG
>DASTET010000278.1:0-4379 GCA_035709445.1 Blastocatellia bacterium
ACCGGTCAGCTATTACTCCGCCTGTGAACTTGGCCATGCCTTCCTGCAACCCGGCGGCGCCGAGTATGAATGCGACAAAGACCGAATTAGCCTGAAAATGTTCGAACTCCTGCGTGAAGACGAACAGTTGCGGCGCGATAAGAAAGTATCCGAGCGAAAAGACGAACACCATTATCACAAGCGCCCAGTACCTGTGCGTCCGCACCGCGCGGCCCAGAGTCCACGTAGTCCCCGCCCACTCTTTATCGATTACCACCACTTCGCGTCTGGCCTCTCGTTTCTCCTGCTCGGTCTCTCCGTACGGCAGGAGCCCTTTGTCGGCGGGCTTGTGATGTTGAAAAATCAGCACGAGCGTCGCAGGCACGATAAAGACCAGCAACGCGAGAAGCAGCAGAGTCCCGCGCCAGCCGAAGTGGAGTATCAGCCACTGCGTGGCGGGGATTAGAACAAACTCGCCTAGCCCTGATCCGGCCAGCACTATCCCGACCGCAGTGCCGCGGTTTCTTACGAACCAGTTCGAAACGATGGCAACGTTCGGAACAGATTGCAAGGTGGCAACGCCGAACGCCGCAATCAGCCCGAATGTCACGTAGAGCTGCCAGAGCGAATCGACCTGGCTGCTCGCGGCAAGCCCCGCTCCGAGCAGTAGCGCGCCCACGGGCATGACGCGGCGCGGGCCATACCTGTCGATCAGCCAGCCAACAAACGGCGAGATCGCTCCGTTCAGGAATTGATGCAGCCCGTATATTCCCGATATGCTCGCATGGCTCCAGGCGAACTGGTCTTTGAATGCCTGGTAGAACAGCCTGAAGAGCGTGCCGATCGGGGAGACGAGGCTCATCGTGATAAAAGAGACCCCGACGATCACCCAACCGTAATACAGCTTGCGGCCTCGACTCATTCGCCCCCCACACGGTCCGGACTGTTGCTGTCATCGGCAGAGTGTGTCAATCGCCCGTGCCGCTCGCCTTCCCTACCTGTAGCCCATAAAACCTCAATGCGTTCCCGCTCAGAATCTTCTCCTTCGACTCATTCGATATGTCCGTCCTCTCTTTGACGCACCTGACCGAATAAGGGAACTTGCTGTCGGTGTGCGGATAATCGGACGAGTAAAGCACGCGATCATCGCCCACCGCTTCTATGACTGCGGGGACAAGTTTCTCATCGGGCTCCGAAGCGAAGTAGCAGCCCTCGCCCGCGATGTACTCGATCGGGTCTTTCCTCATAAGCGGCATCTCGGCGGCGCGGCGCTCGTAGTGCTCGTGCAATCGCTCGACCCAGTATGGAACCCAGCCGCATCCCGCCTCAAGGAATGCGAAACGCAGTTTCGGGAACTGTTCGAGCACGCCGCCACAAACTACAGAGGCGAGCGCGATCATCTGCTCGAACGGATGGCCTACGGCATGCACCATAAAGTGCGTGTTGAACCGCTCCGTGCCCGCCGCTCTCAGATATGCCCCGTTGCCCCAGTGAACAGAGATGGGAACGTTGAGCTTCTGCGCCTCTTCATAGACCGGGTAAAAGTCCGGGTGATCGAGGTTCTTGCCGTCGAGGTTGGGCGGCATCGTTATACCGACGTGTCCCAGCTCGCCGATTGCGCGCCTCATCTCCTCGACCGATGCGGTTATGTCTTGCAGTGGGAGCGCGGCCATGCATTTCAGCCGGTCCGGGCTTGTCGAGCAAAAGTGCGCATAATAGCTATTGCACGCCCGGCTCATAGCGACGGCGAAGTCCTTATCGGCAATCGATGAGAGCGCAAGGCCGAGGCTTCCGTAGATGACCTGCACGTCTATCCCGTCGAGGTCGAGATCGCTCAGCCGCGCTTTCGGGTCGGCTGCTCCGGGGTGCGTGCCGCCGAGTTTTGTGCCTTCTACTTTTTGCGTGTGCGCCTGACGAAGTCTGGGCTCAGGGTACAGGCGGCCCTCCATCAGGATGCGCGTCAGCCCGAGCGTGTCCTTTATGAGGCGCGGGCGGCGCGAAGTGTAAGGCTCTTCAAGAAACTGCTCGAATGCTTCCATCGGCTCGTTTATGTGTGCATCGCTATCTACTATCATCGCGTGTTCTCCTGACCCCTAATCGTTCTTTCAGCCATTGTATGAGCTCTGATTCGAGGCTCGCTTCGCGGGCGAGAAGCGAATGGCCGAGTATTGCGCCCGGAAATACCTTCACCGTATTGCGCCCGTTGCTTATGACTATCTCTGCGAATGCCCTGGTCGAAGCCCCGAATCCGTCACCCGTGACCATGAAGACGGGCCTGCTGATCGCCGTTATCATCTCGCGGTCGGCGGCCAGGTCCGGAGGTTTTACGACGGGAGTAAGCAGGACGACGGCCTTGATGTTTGAGTTATCCTTCGCAGCCTTCATAGCCAGCTTCGCGCCATAGGCGCTGCCCAGCACGGCGATCCTTTCCGAGTCGATCCCCTTTCTTGAAGACAAAAACTTATAAGCCTCTCGCACATCGTCGAGCGCCTTCGGCATCTCCGTGAGCGGCATATCGACGAGCGAGCCTTTATTGATGCTCTTTCCTATCCCCCTCCAGTCGATGTTGATAAACGCTAGCTTGTTGGCGACGAGCGCCCGCTCAAGCTTGTGATAGCTCGAACGGTCCGAAAGCGCGGTCGGCAGAAGGATCACGGCCGGCGCCTTCTCGCCATTCTTTGGACCTTCCGGCATTCCGAAGCTGGCAAAAAGCGTCCAGCCGTCAGCGGTCTGTAGAGTCTCTTCGGTTATTCGGCCTAGGCCGCGCAGCCTCTCTACGAGCCACTGACCCGCCGTAAAATCGATGGCTTTTTCGACCGGCTGCTCCGGGTACCTGTTGCGCCACACGCTTGCCATCGCGAGCCCGACGCCAAGGCCGTCTTGAATCCACATGTCGCTATGCCGGTTCGTCGTGAGGCTGAAGGCCCTCGAAAAACTGTCGAGCCCGCGCCGGTCTTCTTTGCTGACGATATAGAGTACTGGCCGCTATGGGTTGTTCGAAAGCGTCTTTATCGCCTTCTCATCCAGGTCTCCAGATATTAGGAGAAGGGCGCGCACTCGACGGTCACTCGCGCCGCCCGTAACGGCGGGGCCGGTGCTGAATTCTTCGGCGGCAATGCCGAGACGCGCCGCATCGACCTCCTTTTGCGAAGCGAGGAAATCGAGCGCGGCCCGGACATCGAGGGCTACCGCTTCGCGCTCGGCCTCGGTGAAATCCTCAAAGGCGACCGGCCCCCGGCTCTTGCCCCGCCCGCGCCAGTCTATTCGCAACGTCACAATAGATTCCTGTATCCTGACCAGCCCCGGATAGACGGCCCAGACCATCTGTGTATGCACGGATGAATGCAGCAACAACGCTGCCGGCAGCCGCTCGCCTTCTTTGTAGGCTGCCGGTACGGTGTAGGTGCCGTGTATAGTCCAGCCGTCTTCGGTCCTGAACGAGACCTGCCGATCGGTTGATCTGGGCTTCACAATCGATTCCTGAGCGGGCGAAGAGACAGGCGGTACTCCGGCCATCAACAATGTCGTCACCACGAGATAAGATCGAAGAATCCGCATCAGGCTCTCTCTTCCGCGCGCTTACTCGTGCGCGCCCGCTTCGGTTGCGACTCGCTCGACAGCCAGGCTATCAGGCGTTTCTGCCTCGAACGATATAGGCTGGGGGATGACTAGAAAGTAATAGATCACGAAGGCAACGACCGCGAATCCGGCTGCCACCAGAAAGGGCAGGGCCCAGCTCCCCGTGGCAGTGAATATGTAACCGGCGGTCATCGGAGCGAAGACGCCGCCGAGGTTGCCCGCGCAGGTCATCACGCCGGAGATGGCCCCGACCAGCCGGGGGTTGAAGGCGAGCGGCACGGACCAGTACCCGCCGGTCGACAGGTTTATCGTGAACAAGTAGAGCGCAAAGCACGCGACCGAGGCCCACCCCCACGGAAGCAAAACGGCAAACACGAGGAAAGGCACCCCGATCCCTATGCAGAGGGCCGGGCCTTGCGCGCGCGAAAACCTCGGGCTGAACCCTCGTTTGAGCAGCTTGTCGGACATTACGCCGCCGCCGACCAGACCCAGAAAGCTCGCCAGTGTCGGGATCATCCCGATCCATCCCATCTGCACTACGGAAAAACCGCGCCCTCGGACAAGGTATGTCGGGAGCCAGAGGATTATCATCCACACCCCGAATACCAGGCACATATAAGACGCCGACAGCAGGAGCACCTGCGAAGACTTCAGCACGGCCCAGGGCGAGACGGGCGAGCTGGGGCGCGACGCCCGGTGCTGCTCGATCTCTTCCAGCTCTTCCTTGCTGATCTTCGGATGGTCCGCCGGGTTGTTCCTCGCGTAGAGCGCCCAGACTATCGCCCATACCACGCCGAGCGCGGCGTTGAAGTAGAAGACCA
>DASTET010000279.1:0-2881 GCA_035709445.1 Blastocatellia bacterium
GTTCGAGCTTGAGAGCAGGCACACTCGCGCGGAAGAGAACCGGCTGCGCGTCATTCTGGTCGCCTGCTGGCTGCTTCATGACCCGTGGTTTCGCTCGCGGAGCCGGTTCGCTGAGGGTGCTCGACGGTTTCTTGCCACGGGTCTCGACGAGCTTGCGGAGGTAGCGCAGGCTCCCCAGTTAATCGCCGACGCGGACCGCCGCGAAGAGCTAGCGCGGCTCTGCCTGAAGTCGCTCGGACTGCGCCCGGCGGGCGAAAGCGTAGCCCAGGCCGAGGACCGTCTCTCGACGCTCGACAGCGTCGAAAGGTCTCGCGTCATCCGCGAGGCACGCGCCGCCGAGGAGCGGGCCAGAAAGATTCGCGAAGAGATGGCGCGCAAAGCTGCCGAAGAAGCGGCAGCCGTGTATGGAAGAGAATGAGATATTCAAGCCGCCGATCCGCGTTTTTCTGCGTTGATCCGCAGCTGACAATCAAATGAACTATTACGAACTGTTCGCGGTCGCCTTCGGGCTCGTCTCGGTGCTGCTGACGATAAAGGAAAACATATGGTGCTGGCCCACGGGGATCATCAGCGTCAGCCTCTACATCATCGTCTTTTACCGGGCGAGGCTTTACGGCGAGATGGGGCTGCAAGTCGTCTTCATCGCTCTTCAAATCTATGGCTGGTATGAGTGGCTGAGAGGCGGGCCGGGCCACGGCGAGCTTCATATCGCAAGGGCGTCACCATCTCTCAGGGCCTGGCTTGCGCTGATCGCCATCGCAGGGATAGCCTTGATGGGCTACCTGCTTGCGACAATGACCGACGCTTCGCTGCCTCTTCTCGATTCGACCGTTACGGTGTTGAGCCTCATCGCGCAGTGGATGCTCGCAAAGAAGCTGCTTGAGAGCTGGATCATATGGATCGCGGTGGACGTCCTCAGCATAGGCATATACTTTTACAGAGAACTCTATCTCTCGACCGTGCTTTACGCGACTTTTCTTGTTTTGGCGACCGTCGGGTTTATCGAATGGCGAAAGATTCTCAGAAGCCTTCAACCGGCATGATACTGGGCAAGTTCATGCCGCCGCATCGCGGCCACCAGCACCTGATCGATTTCGCGCGCGCGAGGGTCGACCGCCTCACGGTCATCGTCGGCTCGATATCTCGCGAGCCGATACCTGGCCGCCTTCGCTACGAATGGGTCAGAGAGCTTTACCCCGATCTAAACGTCGTGCACCTGACGGACGAAAACCCGCAGGAGCCGCACGATCATCCCCGCTTCTGGGAGATATGGACGGCGAGCATAAGGCGCTTGATACCCGAAGGCCCGGATTATGTCTTCACCTCTGAAGATTATGGCGACGAGCTTGCGCGGCGGCTCGGCGCGCGGCACATACTCCTAGACCGCGCCCGCAGCCGCGTGCCCGTATCGGCGACGATGATTCGCGATGATCCTTATGGCAACTGGCAATACATTCCGCCATGCGTGCGGCCCTATTATGTCAAACGTGTCGCCGTAGTCGGCGCTGAATCGACCGGCAAGACCACGCTTGCAGAACAACTGGCGCGGCATTACCGCACCGTATTGGTCCCCGAATACGGTCGCCTCTATCTCGACAGCAAGAATGCCCCCTGCGAGCTTGAGGACATACCTCGGATTGCGCGGGGCCATGCGGACTGCGAAGACCGGCTGGCGAGGGAAGCCAATCGCGTGCTGATACTCGATACCGAACTTATAATAACTACTCTGTGGAGCGAGTATTTCTTTGGGGAGTGCCCGGAGCAGGTGCGGCGCGAGGCAGGCGAGCGCAGCTACGATCTTTATCTTCTGACTGCGAACGATGTGCCCTGGGTTGATGACCCGCAGCGGGTCGGCCCTGAGTCGCGGGGCTCTTTTTATGATAGAGTCCGGCGGGAGCTTGAGACGAGGGGCCGTCGCTTCGTAGAGATTTCAGGCACGTTCGAGCGGAGGTTCGAGCAGGCGGTATGCGCCGTCGATTCACTTTTCAAAAACAAGACAGGAGACAGGAGATGTTAAAGCTCATCAACAAAGAGACGGGTCAGGATATAGGCGAGGTAACCGAACAACAATTGCAGTTTCTCATGGACAATCTCGAAGAAGAATCCGAAGAGGACTTCGATTACTACATCAACCGGACCACGCTCGAAATGCTCGAACGAAACGGCGCGGACGCTGACCTTTTAAATAAGCTGCGGGCGGCGATGGGAGAGCGAGAAGATATAGAGATCGAATGGGTCGAAGAATGATGCGTGGAGTATGAGCCGAAACCAGTCGCTGACGGACCGGGAGCGATTCCCGCTTCTTACCGAGAAGGGGCGCAGGATGCTCGAATGGCTGCGCGAGCACCCTCACGCGCCCAGGTACAATCATCGCTGCGGCGATCTGCTAACGCGCGAAGCGCTCGACCGGGTGCGCGAGTACGAAGCCGAGCTTGAGTCGGCAGAGAGAGGATGGCTGCCGGGAGAGGCGCCCGGCTGGCTGAAAGATTTCGCGGCGATATGTCTGGCCGAGGTCCCTTTTTACAGGCGGCGCGGCGGACGTGCTGAAGACTTCTTCGCGCTGCCTGCTTGCGGGCGCGAAGACCTCGCGCGCGAGCCGTGGTCTTTTGTGCCCGACGGCCAGCCGCTCGACGAGATGATAGTCTATGACACGAGCGGCACGAGCAACAGGCCCATTTATATACTCTCTCACCCTGAAGTCTCTTCAAAGTACCTGCCCGCGCTCCGTTCGGCGCTTCGAATGTGCGGCGTGACTCTTGAAGGGGGCAGCGACCGCGTTTCGATAGCGACCGTGTGCGCGCAGAGCTACACGTTCACATACGCGACGCTCTCTTCGTATCTGAACGAGGCGGGATATATAAAAGTGAACCTCAACCCGAGC
>DASTET010000280.1:0-7011 GCA_035709445.1 Blastocatellia bacterium
AAGCCTCGGGCGTGCTTTATATGGGAAAGCGCCAGGCCAATATGAGAAGCTCTGGCGCGCAGTTGAGGCAGAAGACCTCGCGACGTTGCTTTATACTTCGGGGACTACGGGGCAGCCCAAGGGCGTGATGCTCACGCACAAGAACCTTACGGCCAACGCGATGAACAGTCTTCACTCGCTGAAGCTCGAAGGGAAGCGGGATGTCGCGCTTACCTATCTGCCATTCACCCACATATTCGAGCGGTCGGTCTGGTATCTCTATCTGTATTACGGTGCGGTAATCTGCTACGCCGAGAGCATCGATGCGGTAGCGGCCAATCTGGCAGAGGTCCGCCCGACGGTGATGACGAGCGTGCCGCGAATGTTTGAGAAGATCTATGCAAGGATCATCGAGCGCGGCATGTCGGCGGGCTTTCCTCGGAGACAGATATTCGCCTGGTCGCTCGGCGTCGCCCGTCGCTGGGCCGAGCGCAAGGACAGGGGCGAGAGGATAGGACCCTGGCTCGCGCTCCAACACCGTATAGCAGATGCGCTTGTCTTCAAGAAGTGGCGCGAGGCCGTCGGAGGCAACATTCGCGCATTCATTTCAGGCGGCGCGCCCCTCGCTCCCGAAATCGCATACATATTCTACGGCGCGGGGCTTCTCATACTTCAAGGGTACGGGCTAACCGAGACATCTCCTTCGATATCGTGCAACACGGAGACTCGCAACCGCATAGGGACGGTCGGTACTTTGTTGGAAAACGTCAGTGTGAAGATTGCCGAAGACGGCGAGATCCTCGTGAAGGGCGATACGGTCATGAAAGGCTACTACAACCGGCCGGAGGAGAACGAGCAATCCTTTACCGCCGACGGCTGGTTCAAGACGGGAGATGTCGGCTTTCTCGATGACGACGGCTTCCTGGTAATCACCGATAGAAAGAAAGAGCTTATAAAGACGAGCGGAGGCAAATACATCGCGCCGCAGCAGATCGAGACGCTCGTAAAAGCGAGCCGGTTCGTTTCTCAGGTTGTCATCGTGGGGAACGGAAGAAAATTTGCCTCTGCGCTCATCTATCCGAACATCGATCTGCTCAGAAGCTATGCGGGACTCAAGGGAATAAAGTACTCGACCGACGCCGAGCTGCTTTCCAATCCTCGAATACTCGATCTGATCGAACGACAGGTCGCAAAGGCGACAGAGGGGCTCGCCCGGTACGAGAGGGTAAAGAAGATCGTGTTGCTCGACAGAGATCTGACGATAGAGGCCGGCGAGCTGACGCCGACGCTCAAGCCGCGAAGGAGCGTGATAGAGAAGCGGTATCGGGATCTGATCGACCGGCTATATGAAGAGGAGAAGGCGGAGATTGCGTCGGTGTGAAGGCAATCATAAGGGAGGCAGATTGTGACTTATAAAGTTTATAAAGTGGCGGTGCTTGGGGCGGGAACGATGGGCGCGCAGATCGCAGCGCACCTTGCCAACGCAGGGATCGAGGTGCTGCTTCTCGATATGGCCCCAACCGAGCTTACAAAGCAGGAGCAGGGCCGAGGGCTGACGCTTGAATCCGTAGCTGTTAAGAATCGCCTTGCGAACGCAGGGCTTGAGGCGGCCAAAAAGATCAAGCCCGCCGCCTTTTATTCGCCCGCTCTTGCGCGTCTGATCGCGACCGGGAATTTTGATGACGACCTTTCAAAGCTCGCGGGAGTCGACTGGATCATCGAAGCTGTTGTAGAGAAGCTCGAAATCAAGCGCGACCTTTTCTCGAAGGTTGAAGCCCATCGAAAGCCGGGGACTATCATCAGCTCGAACACGTCGGGAATCTCTATAAGCTCGATGGCGGAGGGGATGGCTGATGATTTCCGAAAACACTTCCTCGGCACGCACTTCTTCAACCCGCCTCGCTACCTGCGGCTGCTCGAAGTGATACCCACCCCGGAGACACTGCCGGAGGTCACAGAGTTCATCGCGGATTTCTGTGACCGCAGGCTCGGCAAGGGAATCGTCTATTGCAAGGACACTCCGAACTTTATCGCAAACCGCATCGCTTCTTACAGCTCGCTCAACACGATCAAAGTCATGGTAGAGGGCGAATACTCGGTCGAAGAAGTCGATGCTATGACAGGGCCGCTGATCGGTCGCCCGAAGTCAGCCTCGTTCAGGACTGCCGACATAGTCGGGCTCGACACATCTCTGTATGTGGCCGACAACCTCTACCGCGCGGTGCCCGACGATGAGAACCGCGATGTGCTCATCGCGCCCGACTTCCTGCGCGAGATGGTCAAGCGGGGCTGGATAGGGAACAAGGCGGGCCAGGGTTTTTACAGGAAGCAGAAAGGCGAGGGCGGGAAGACCGAGTACTGGCACCTCGATTATGCGGAGATGGATTACCGTCCGCCTCAAAAGGTCCGCTTTCCATCGGTTGATGCGGCGCGAAGCATAGAAGATACCGCCGAGCGCATACGAACCCTTACCTACGGGAAGGACCGCGTCGGCGAATTTCTCTGGAAGACCATCAGCCAGAACCTTGTTTATGCGGCGAACCGCGTGCCCGAGATTTCCGACGCGATAGTCAATATAGACAACGCTGTCAGGTGGGGGTTCAACCATGAGTTCGGCCCCTTCGAGCTGTGGGATGTGATAGGCGTTGAAAGATCGGTTGCGAGATTGCGCGAGGAGGGGACACGGGTTCCCGCGCTTGTAGAAAAGCTCCTCGCGTCGGGCAATTCGAGCTTCTACAAACACGATGAGGGCCGCACATACTATTTCGATCATCGCGCAGGTGAATACGAAGAGGTCGCTTTGAGGCCCGGCGTGACTATTCTCAAGTCGCTCAAGGAGCGCGAGCGGGTGATAAAGAAGAACAGCGCGGCTTCGCTGATCGATCTCGGTGACGGCGCAGTCTGTCTCGAATTTCACTCGAAGATGAACGCGATCGGGGCGGACACGATTGCGATGATGAACTATGCGGTCAAGGAGACGGCGGCAAATTACGAGGCGCTCGTCATCGGAAACCAGGCCGAGAACTTCTCCGTAGGGGCCAACATCATGCTGCTGCTGCTCGGGATACAGGAGCAGGAGTGGGACGAGATAGCTCTTTCGGTCCGCCAGTTCCAGAACGCGAACATGGCGCTCCGTTACTCGGCTAAGCCTGTCGTCGTCGCGCCGCAGGGGATGGCTTTGGGCGGGGGCTGCGAGATCACGCTTCACGGAGATCGAGCGCGAGCGGCGGCTGAGACATACCTCGGTCTTGTCGAGGTAGGGGTCGGGTTGATACCGGGCGGCGGCGGCGTGAAGGAGATGGTTATGCGCGCGGTCGAAGGCGCGCTGCCTGACGAAGACCTCTTTCCGAGAATCAAGAAGGTCTCCGAGACTGTTGCAATGGCGCGCGTCTCTACATCTGCGGTTGAGGCGCGAGAGCTTGGATTTTTGAGGGAGACTGACCCGATAACGATGAACCGCGACCGCTTGATCGAAGACGCGAAGCAGACCGCGCTCGCTCTGGCTCGCGAAGGATATGTGCAGCCTCACCCGCGCACGGACATACCAGTGCTCGGAGAGTCGGCGCTTGCGACGATAAAGCTTGGCGTACACATGATGGTCCGTGGCGGATACATAAGCGAATACGACGCTCACGTGGCTACGAAGCTGGCATCGATCATAACGGGCGGCCACCTGTCGCGAAAGACGCTCGTAAGCGAGCAGTACCTTCTCGATCTTGAGCGCGAGGCGTTCGTCTCGCTATGCGGGGAGCGGAAGACACAGGAGCGGATACAGCACATGCTGAAGACCGGCAAGCCGCTCAGGAATTAGGGTATTGAACCAGCACGGAATGGAGAACCGATCATGAAAGATGCAGTAATAGTTTCGGCGATGAGGACAGCCGTGGGCAAAGCGCCTCGCGGGGCGCTCAAAGACACGAGGCCGGATGATCTGGCGGCGGCGGCCATACGCGGCGCGATAGAGAGCGTGCCGGGGTTCGAGCCGGGGATGGTTGAGGATGTGATACTCGGCTGCGCGACCCCCGAGGCCGAGCAGGGAATGAATGTGGCGCGGCAGGCCGGTTGGCTTGCGGGAATTCCAAAGGAAGCTTCGAGCGTGACAATAAACCGCTTCTGCTCGTCGGGTCTTCAGGCGATAGCATTCGCGGCCGAGCGAATCATGTGCGGCTGGTCGGACTGCATAGTTGCGGGCGGGACCGAATCGATGAGCCTTATACCGATGGGCGGCAACAAGATTTCTCCCAACCCGACGATAGTCGACACCTGGCCGGACTACTATTTGAACATGGGACTGACGGCCGAGAACCTCGCGGAGAAATACTCTATCTCGCGCGAGGAGGCCGACGAGTTCTCGCTCAGAAGCCATCAGAAAGCCGTCGATGCCATATCGAGCGGCAGGTTCAAAGACGAGATCGTCCCCTACACGGTCCGTACGGTCGAGCTTGATTCGAGGGGCAAGCGCGTGACTCGCGAGCAGGTCTTCGCGACCGATGAAGGCCCGCGCGGCGACACATCGCTCGACGCGCTGTTGAAGCTTCGTCCCGTGTTTCATGCGCGAGGAAAAGTGACCGCGGGCAATTCATCTCAGACATCGGACGGGGCTGCCGCGGCTCTCGTAATGTCGGCAGACCGCGCGCGCGAGCTTGGGATAAAGCCGAAGGCGAGATTTGTCGCATACGCTACGGCGGGCGTCTCGCCCGACTATATGGGGATAGGGCCTGTGGCCGCCGTGCCGAAGGCGCTGAGGATTGCCGGGCTCAGGCTCGAAGAGATAGACCTTATAGAGCTGAATGAGGCGTTTGCGGCGCAGGCCCTCTCGGTAGTCAAGGAGCTCGGGATCGATCAGGGCCGTTTGAACGTAAACGGCGGCGCGATAGCTCTGGGCCACCCGCTCGGATGCACGGGCGCAAAGCTGACGGCGACGATACTCAATGAGATGCAGCGCCGCAAGGCCCGCTACGGCATGGTGACGATGTGCGTAGGCGGCGGGATGGGCGCGGCCGGGATATTCGAGTTGATTCAATAAAGAAGCCAGAAGCCAGAATTCAGAAGTCAGAAGCGTCTTCAACCTTCTTCCGGATTCTGTTAACTGACAATAGACTTCTAATCGAGGAGATAGAACATGACAAGCATTGCAGAAGGGAAGCGAGTGATACAGGGCGGGAGCTTTATTCTTGAAGACCACGACCCACATGAAGTATTTACGCCCGACGACCTCAGCGACGAGCACCTGATGATCGCTCAGACCGCCCGCGAGTTCACCGAAAATGAGGTGATGACGAACGACGAGCAGATCGAGAAGAAAGACTACGAGCTCACGAGGCAGTTGCTCAGAAAAGCGGGCGAGCTAGGGCTCCTCTCGATAGACATACCGGAAGAGTATGGTGGCGCGGGGCTCGACCTTCTCAGCTCGCTCGTCGCCTCCGAGAACATGACCGGGCAGGCATCCTTTTCGGGATCGCTCGGGGCGCATACGACGATAGGAACACTCCCCATCGTCTATTTCGGAAATGAGGAGCAGAAGAAGAAGTACCTGCCGAGGCTTGCCACGGGCGAGCTTGTCGGCGCGTATGCGCTCACGGAGTCGGGGTCGGGCTCTGACGCGCTCGGGGCGAGGACGAAGGCCGTGCTGAGCGAGGATGGCAGCCATTACATCCTCAACGGCCAGAAGATGTGGATAACCAACGCCGGCTTCGCCGATGTCTTCATCGTCTTTGCAAAGGTGGACGGCGAGCATTTCACCGCATTTATCGTCGAGCGGAACTTTCCGGGCGTTTCAATTGCGCCCGAAGAGCACAAGATGGGGCTCAACGGCTCCTCGACGTGCGCCGTCAATCTCGAAGATGCGCGCGTCCCGGTCGAGAACGTGCTCGGAGAGATCGGCAAGGGGCACAAGATCGCTTTCAATATTCTCAATATCGGTCGTTTGAAACTGGGCGTAAGCTCGATCACGGGGTCGAAGCGGCTGACTTCCATAGCGGTCGAATACGCAAAAGAGCGGCACCAGTTCGGCGTTCCGATAGCATCATTCGGCTTGATCAAGCATAAGCTCGCCGAGATGGCGATACTCTCTTATGCCGCCGAGTGCATGATGTACAGAACGGTCGGCATGATAGAGGTTGCTCTCGGAACGGTCGACCGAAACGTTCCGGCGCAGATGCTAAAGGCCATCGAAGGGTACGCCGTCGAGTGCTCGATAATGAAGGTGGTCGGGAGCGAGACGCTCGATTACTGCTCGGACGAGGCAGTACAGGTCTTCGGCGGCAACGGGTACTCGAAGGACTATCCCGTCGAGCGGGCCTATCGCGACTCGCGTATCAGCCGAATATACGAAGGGACGAACGAGATCAACCGGCTGATCATCTCAGGGCAGCTCTTGAGGCGGGCGACCAAGGGTGAGCTCGGTCTCTTCCAGGCTGCGAAGAAGCTTCAGGAGGAGGTCATGCAGGGGTCGCGCGGCGAGGAGGTCGCCGACACTTTGTTCGGGCAGGAGCGGTCGATTCTTGTGAATGCCAAGAAGGTTGCCGTGGCCGTGCTCGGCTCTGCCGCGCTCAAATACCGCGACAAGGTCCAGGACCAGCAAGAGGTGCTCGCCGCCGCGAGCGACATCGTCATAGACATATACGGGATGGAGAGCGCGATACTCCGCACCGAAAAGCTCGTATCGAATCGCGGAGAGGCTTCCTGCTCAAATCAGATCGATGCAACGCGAGTCTTCGTAAACGAGGCGATCCAGCGCATCGAGAGACACTCGCGGACCGCGCTCGCTGTGATGAGCGAAGGCGACGAGCTGCGAGTTATGCTTGCGACGCTCAGGCGGCTGTTGAAGTTCACGCCGATAGACGTGATCAGCGCGCGTCGCAGGATAGCCGACTCGCTTATCAAGGCAGGCAAGTACAACCTCTCTTAGTCGGTATGCTCCGGGGGCAGAGCAGCGGCTCCCGGAGCCGAATTTTTCTCCTGCCTGTTATGAAAGTCCATCGGCTGAGTCTGCCAACGCCATTTTATGTCGGGCCCGTCAACGTCTACCTC
>DASTET010000281.1:0-2835 GCA_035709445.1 Blastocatellia bacterium
CGCGCCCTCGGTGGTCGAGTCCTCGCTGAACGGAAGAGCGGCAGGGTTTATCACCTGTGCCGAAAGGCAGTTGTCAACCGGGCTCGATATTGAGTTAGACGCAGATGATTCAGCGGCCTCGCCGCGTCCTGCTGCTCCCGCGCCGGCCATAAGACTTATCAGCAGAAGAAGCGCAATCGATTTAAGAAGCGCGGTCCTGATGCGCCTGGGCCGGAACGCGATATTACGTAATCGTACCATTTCACCCAACTCCATAGCACAAGATACTCACCCGGGGTCAGAAGCCAGAGACTTGCCGGGAAAGAATTAAAGATGTGAATCAAATTCTCTTCTGTTTTCCTGTCTGGGCCTGCGATGGAGAGGATTATAAATAACAAGCACTCAATCGTAAAGCTTTAGATTCGAGACAAGTCGGTTGATTCAGGGTCGATCAGTTCTCGCTCTAAAATCGAGACTCCTCTCAATCAAAACCGGAGTAACCGCAGAGGACGCCGCAGGAACGCAGAGTATGCTCTTCCTCTGCGGTTATCATTCACGGTCTGGTTTGAGAAGTGAAAAGAGCGTATCGATTGCCTTATCCCCTGATGGCTGCCTTTCGTTCGGTTTGCCTGCTCAGTGAAACAGTCACCTCATTGAATACTTCCTCCGGGTAGATAGTCATGAGGCAGTCGTGATGAGAACAAGCCTGGACCTGCGCATCACCTTCAAGCCTGAAACAGGGGCTGCAAGCGATATCGTGTCGGACAACGGTGTGATTCTCACCGAGGGGGGCCGTCCTCTCCATATCTGTGGGGCCGTAGATTGCTACAACCGGAGTACCGACGGCGACAGCGACGTGCATCAAACCGCTGTCATTACATACGAGCATGTCACAGAGTTCTATCAGCGCCGCTACCTGCCTGACAGTAGTCCGGCCCGCCGCGATCTGGACCCGCTCGCCAAGTCCCTCGACCAGACCTTCGATCATCGCAAGCTCTCCGGGTGATCCGAAGAGAACTATTCGAGCATCGGGTCTTGCTTTCAACAGATCGCAAATCAGAGCGCGGTACCTGTCAAGCGGCCATTGCTTCCACCGCATCGCAGGCGATGTGCCCGGCTGGATTCCGATGATCTCACCATAAGAGCCTGCCGTTGTTTGACGCAGAAAGCAGCGAGCGTACTGCCTGTCTTCGCCGGTCAAAAAGACGGAGGTCTGAGCCTCTGTAATCGAAGGGCGTGTGATCCCTAGCGGCGCAAGCAGGTCGAGGTATCGCTCGATCTCGTGCTCGCGCTCGCGCATGACCGCAGGCATGTTGAAGACAAAGCTGTAGCGGCTAAACCGCTTCGACCAGCCGGGGCTTGTGACATGTCCCACCCTGAATGGGGCGCGGCTGTATGCAACCAGAAGGGCCAGCTTCCACGAATGGCTATGAAACTCGTTTATAGTAACGTCGTAGCCGGTCTCTCGAATCTCTATGGCACGCTTGATCCAGCGGTCCGGGCTTGAATTGTACGGGAGATTGTAAATATGGTTGAAGACGTGCGACCGCGCGACTACCTCCTCGCATCCGGTATTATTGCCGACCTGCAAATCGATCCGGGCATCCGGAAACCGCTCCCTGAGCAGCTTTAAGGCTGGCGTGTACATTATAAAATTTCCGAGACCGTGATATGCAAAGACGAGGATACGCCGCACCCTGTCGGGCGAATAGACCGTTACGGGCAGGCTCGACAGGTAGACCCTGACGAACGATTCGACCGGTCTCCTTATTGCCTCTTTTATGATCTGACTCGTATCGCTCATATCGATTCTCGGTCCTCTGCGGTTGATGGCTCCAGCTTACAGATCACTCCTTCCTCAGGTAATAGGTAAAGACGCGCCCCTTTTTGATCTCATACTCCTGATCGACCCATTCAGTAAACGCATCGTCATACTTGACCCATCGGAACCGATCCAGCGCGACTACTTTCGGCTTCTCCGCCTTCAACCGTTCGAGCCACCCGTTAAAGCCTCCCGGCTCGATCTGGTCCAGATAGACGTCCTTGCCCCGGTCCAGAAAAAAGTACTTGCTCGCGTTTGTCAGGCCCCCGACAACCAGTATCTCCGTCGCCCCATGCACGAATACCTTATCGCCCGGTTGCAGGTGAGACTTTATCTGGCGAACATCCTCCTCCTGCTGCTGCAATGTATACTGCTCCCCGCCATAAGAAAAGGAGTCCGCAACGCTCGCGACAAATACAACCAGACAGACGAAAGCGAAGGCCGCCCGCGAATAGAATTGCTTATCGAGTCGAGGGCGCAATCTCAAAAGAATTCTCTCGCTTAGATCGAGAAGAGCGACTATCGCATAGGCGGAGAATATGGCTACAAAAGGAAGAAAAGGAAAGACATCCCCCGCCGCCTGTACGTTCATCAGGCAGAATGCAAAATAGACCAGCGGCGCAATGATGAGGGCATGGCTCTTCGCTTCATCAAGCAACGCCGCGATTCCCCCATCCCGCGCTCTCACTATCTCTCGATAAAGCAATACAGCAACCCCGACAGCGGCGAGCGCGAAATATACTCGCTCCGGTCTGTACGGGCCGCGTGCCATCCTGGCGATATAGGCAAGAAACTCCGGTATTGTCTTAACCCCGCCAGGAGCATAGACCGCGTAGTTGAAATGAATCGTCCAGATGTAAAAGTCTCTCAGTCCGTCCGCGAGCCATAAGTAGCCCAGCAGGATTGCCAGAGGCAAAGCCGCGCCTGCCATCACCCTGGCGGCCTTCAGGTCGCGCCAGCTTGTCAGGTACCGTGAGAAGGCAAGCACGGCTGCCCCTGCAAACAACAGCCCGGGCTGCCAGACAAGCGCCGAG
>DASTET010000282.1:0-2151 GCA_035709445.1 Blastocatellia bacterium
ATCCGAGATGATATCTGCCATCGCCGGGGAGACGATCTGGGCTATCGAGACCCTATTTCCGAAGGAGATAGGAAGAGACGAGCAGGAGGTCGAAGAAGAACTCGATGAAGCGATTGGCGGAAGTGTATGGAGCGCAATCCCGGCAAGAAAGTCGGGGTATATACAGGCGCTCGACGACAAGGCATTGCTAAAGCAGGCACGCGAGCTTGATATTGTCATACGTATGGAGCTTGGCATAGGGGACTTCGTGATCAAAGGCACGCCCCTGGTTTCGATCTCTCAAAGCAAAGAAGCAGATGATGAGACGATAAATGCGATCAACGAGTCTTTTCACATCTCAAACTATCGAACGGTGATGCAGGATGCGGATTTCGGCATACGACAGATAGTCGACATAGCGATCAAAGCCCTCTCGCCCGGCGTCAATGACACTACGACGGCGACGACCTCGATAGACTACCTCGGCTCCATACTATGCTCGACCGTTCGGCGAAGGATCCCTTCGCAATTCCGGTATGATGAAGGAGAGCTTCGCGTAATCGCCAGGGGGCCGACATTCGATAGTCTCACCAACAGGGCCTTGAACGAGATTCGACAGAATGCGGACGGAAACGTAGCCGTGATCCTCAGGTTATTAACCGTGCTCAGAACCATCGGCAAGCTCTCGCCTAATTCGTATCGCAGCCGCAGGCTCTGGCGCCACGCCGTGCTGGTATCCGAGGTGGCTGATAGCAGCGTCAAGAGCGCGCACGACCGCCTTGTCATAAACAGATGCCTTATCGAAGCAGCACAGGACCTGCATCAGGAAATGAGCGGGAGCATACTTATACCTGTCAGCAAGCAAATATGAGAATCGAGCCGGATAGACGGGATTGACAGATTCGTTTCTACTTTCATGTCAATCCTGTCCATTCTTCAGGTATCTGCTCTTTTTGCGCTCTTGAGAGCAAACCTGTCTCATCCGGATGTCGCGTACTTGTCTTCAAACGAACGGGCTCGCGCTCGGATTTACGGATTATGTGGGACCATCTTGAAAAGGGCGAGCGGTTAGGAAATTGGCTTGCTGATTGCTAGATTTAGTACCGGCGGTCTGTCTTCGAACCGGGCGCTTAAAGTGATGAAGACTGCGGGCTGATAGATTTTTCATGAAACGAGGGTAATTATGCGAGGACCTCTGCGCGGCATTTTAGCCGGTCTTGCAGCATGGAAGTTGGGCGGCGGATGTATCTCTACTATTCTGATTTTTGTGGTCGTGTTCTGGCTCTTAGGCTACGTCAATTGCTGACGGGCTCAGCCTTGCGAATCTTTTCCTGAGCTTCTTTTGAGTCTGATTCGTCTGCCTGAGGCTGCTCGTGCTCGGCGCTGGCTTCTGGCTCATAGCTCAGATGCACAAAGATAGGGAAATGATCCGATCCGAAGTATTCCAGCCTCTTCAGCTCGATCAGGCGGAAGTGAGTCGAATGGAATACATGATCTACGGGCCACCTGAAAAACGGATAGTATGCGTGAAAGGAGTTATACAACCCTCTTCCTATGCGCGGGTCGAGCAGCCCGCTTATATTTTGAAAGAGTGTCGTCGTCTTTGACCATGCCACGTCATTCAGGTCGCCTGCGACTATCACGGGTCTTTTGGATCGCTTGACCGCTTTTCCCACTATGACAAGCTCGGCGTCCCTCTCGGTCGACTCCTCGCTCTCTGTCGGAAATGGCGGGCGGGGATGCAGACAGCGAAGCTCTACATGAATCCCCGAACCAAGCTCCAGGATTGTATGTATAGATGGAATGTCCTTTTCGACCAGGAACCTCACTTCGGCTTCGACCAGTTTTAGCCTCGAAAACAGCATCATCCCGTAGGTGTTCTTCAGCGGATAACAGACGGTGTGATGATGGGTCTTTTCCAGCTCCTTGAGCTGGCCCTCCCACCAGTCGTCTGTCTCCACCGCGAGCACGATATCCGGTTGAGAGTCGCGGATGATCTGCCGCAGCCGAGACGACTGCCGGTTGTGCATCAAGACATTGGCAATCACAAGGCTGACAGTCGACTTCCGATTGTTACGGCGGGATTGCTGAACCTGCTTCGAATGAAAAACTGTATAAGGAAATATCCTGTAGGCCTGGTAAAGAAGGCAGGCTGCGAGCGTCACGACGAGT
>DASTET010000283.1:0-3542 GCA_035709445.1 Blastocatellia bacterium
GGCTTCTGGCTTCTGGCTTCTGGCTTCTTATTCAAGCCGTATGCTTGAGATTATTCGCTCGAACGTTTCCCTGTAGGTCTGGTACTCGTCTTCGGGGGCCATCGTGATCAGGTAGAACAATCGCCCGTCGGAGGTGGCGGTCGTGTATATCACGTCGATCTCAACCACGCCGGTCACTGTCGATGGGCCGGCCACCACGGTTGCGAACCCTTGCCGGTCGCCGAAGTTTATCCGCTCCGGCTGGCGGACTGCTCTAAAATCGGGATTGGCCTCGATCTGCTGCTCGACAAACAGCGCGGTTGCGGATTCCAGATCGGCGGCCTCGACGCTTACCGCGCCTATGAAGATGCCGTGGGTGACCATGACGGAGCCATTCATCCGCCCGTAAGCGCCCGGCGGGGCGAAGATCAGGTTCGATTCATTGGCGCCGAGCGCGTCCCAGTTCTCGGGGTATTCGAGCGCGAAAGATCCGTCGCGTGCCTCGAACCCTGTGAAGCCTGGCGAGGGGCGTTCGGGTCTCGCCGAAGGTTCCATGTCATTAGGGTCGCGCGGGCCGAGTCGCGCGGGCTCTCTCGAAGCGGACAGCGCCGCCCCGGTCACCCGCGCTTTGACGCGCTGAAAACCGTCCGAGTCGCGCGTCGGGTTTGCGCTGACGGGAAGCGAGGCGAGCGCCTTGTTGATGGCGGCGACGCGATTGCCGGGGTCGGGGTGGTCGGATAAAAACTCAGGTCCGCGCTGCCCGTCCTGCTCTTCGAGCGTCTTGAAAAAGCCGGCCATATCGCGCGGGTCGTAACCGGCCTCGGCCATTATTCGAGCGCCCTGGAGGTCGGCTTCGGTCTCGGCAGTGCGCCCGAACTTTAAGAAGAGCGCGTTCGCGCCCACGCCGCCTATGGCGGTTATGACCTGTCCCAGGTCGGTGCTGCCGCCTCCGGTTATGGTCGAGAGCACATCGAGCCCCGCTTTTGCGAGGTATGCCTTCGAAGCCTGATTCGTGCCGTGACGAAGCGCGATGTGTGCGATCTCGTGCGCCATCACGCCTGCAAACTCGCCTTCATTCTTTGCGGCTGCAATCGTCCCCGCGTTGACGAATATAGGCCCGCCCGGCAGCGCGAAAGCATTTATATCTTTTGTGGCGACGACGCTGAACTGATAAGGGAAGCTGTGGCCTGGCGCTTTAGCGGCAAGTCGTGCGCCGACCTCGCGGACGTATTCGACAATCGCCTCATCTCTCACGAGCGGCACTTCGGCGGCGATCTTCTGTGCCGATTGCCTGCCCAGTTCTATGTCCTGCTCCGGGTTGAAGAGATTGAAACCGGGCTTGAAATGAGGCGTTGTCTCCGAGCCTCGGCCATTCTCCCCGCGGCGACCGGTGAGCCGCCCGCAGGCCGGTTGGAGCATCATAAACGAAATCAGCAGAAGCACTGCCGCTCTTTTTTGTCTATTCATAATTCATCCTTCAGAAGCCAGAAGCCAGAAGTCAGAAGTCAGAATCTTTCGATTGACCTCTCGATTAAAGCCGATCGAAGAAGCCCGGAATTAGCCTCTTCCACTTCTGGCTTCTGACTTCTGGCTTCTGGCTCCTTTTCGATCTTATTACTTTGACTGACGGCGCTTCAATAGCATAATTAAAGCTGGCAGCGGAAAAATCACGCGTCGCTCTCGTAACCCTTTGTTGTGATCGCGCGTATTCTTGCTCTGAATCTCTCGGCGAAAGTGAGAACAGTTATGCGATATAGAATCCTGTCCCTGCTCTTCATCACGGCGGCCCTGACGACCAGCCTCGCGCAAACTGACAGGCCCGCTTCCATAACGTGGACCGATTCGACGCGCGATGTCTTCATAGACGGCGAGCTGGACCGAGCGGCGCAGGTCTTACTGAGCGACGCGCCCCGGCGGATCGCTTTGATCTCGCCCCGGCTCGACCTGGCCGTGATACTCGACACAACGGAGCAGACTGTCTCGACTTCGCTTAAAGAGTTTTTCCGCTTCGCGCCCGACCGCGCTTCAGCCGCGACCGACGCGGTATTTCCCATGCAGACGGTTGGCCGTTTTGTAAACACGGATAGCTACACTTATCTATTCTCAATCGACGGAAGGCCCGTTATGTTCCGCTCGCACACGGGGGCGACCGGCGAGATGAGCGAGCAGCAGCTCTGGGAGACGGTCCCCGTCTGGCGATCTCTTATGCAGAACTATAAGCCTTCTGCCGAAGCAGTCTCCGCGCTCAAGGCGAGTACCGCAGATACCGTTATAACGGTCGCGCTGGGGACATGGTGCAGCGACAGCCGCAATTATGTGCCGAAGCTGATGAAGGCCCTCGAAACGGCGGGCAACGATCACCTGAAGCTCAGGATCATCGGCATCGACAGCCAGTTTCATACGCCCGTGGCGACGATACAACAACGCCGCCTGATCAACGTTCCCACGGTCATCGTCGAGCGCAACGGGCGAGAGATAGGCCGCATAGTAGAGACCCCGGCAGCAGATACGATGGAAGAAGACCTCGTCGCAATACTAAAAGGCAAGCCGAACACGCACAAAGGGCGCTGGGACCGCGGGCCTAAGATCGCAAGCGGGACTTATGTCTATAAAGACTCCGCCGGAAAGGAGCGCGGCAAAGAAGAGTGGGAGTTATATCGCACAGACGAAGGCGGCCATCTGCTGCACAGCCTCATCTCCACGTCGGACCTGACGACCGAAGTCTGGCACCGCGTCAACGGCGCGAACCGCCCCACCTTCGTGGAAGTGACGAGCCACCGGGGCGAGAGCGTCGCGCGAACCCGTTATCGCCTGAACGAGCAGACCCTCACCGCGCGGCTTCGAGGAAATGAAACCGGCGTGATAGAGCAGACTATGAACGTGCCCGACCGCGTGGCGTTCTTCTCTCCGGCGATAGCAGCCGAAGGGTGGGAATGGGCGAAGGCCGCAGAGAATCAGAAACAGGTGTTGAGCTACATCGCGCCTTCCGAGTTCGACGGCACCGTCGGCACGCTCGCCCCGGTCAGCTTCGAATCGAAAGGCGAAGAAAAGGTCCGTGTTCCGGCAGGAGAGTTCCTTGCCAGGAGACTGCTGAGAAGATCGGGCAATCAAACAAGCGAGTGGTGGCTTCATCCTGAGCTGGCTGTCCCTGTCCGCGCGCAACAGGCTGGCGTCGAATACCTGCTGACCTCTCTTGAAATCCAGAAGTCAGAAGCCAGAAGTCATAAGATGAAGTTATCGAGTTTCATGAAGAAAGGCTGACAACCGCGAGATTTCGCGAGAGATTCTGGATTCTGGATTCTGGATTCTGACTTCTTTCCCTTCGCTTGACAATCGATGCCCGTTTCCAGTATTCGGTTAGTTTGGTCTTTGCGTCAGACTTTCAATAATCTGCTCATACGGGAGACTCTAAATGGCAAGAAAATACGTTTATATCTTTGCGAACGGGAAATCGGACGGGCGCGGCGACATGAAAGACCTGCTCGGCGGCAAGGGCGCGGGGTTGGCCGAGATGACCAACGCCGGGATGCCCGTGCCGCCGGGGTTCACTATAACGACCGAAG
>DASTET010000284.1:0-20257 GCA_035709445.1 Blastocatellia bacterium
TTATCGTTCGAATCTTTGTACCAGTGCGCGTTGCCGTTGACGTTCTGCCCGTTGCTGGTCCAGCCGACATAAGCGACTTCCGTTCCCGCGGGTATCTTCTTTACAACACCGGCCATTGTCGTCGGAGCGCCTTTTCGCAGGTTGAGGTCGGTCCTCGTTTTGACCTTTCCCGCCTTCTTTATGAGATTATAGGTCTCGGCTGAAACCGCCTCGCCCCGCGCCATCTTTACAAGCTTGTCGAGGTTCACGACGTTACCCGGACAGGTCTTCACGCCGTATATCTCGCGATGGCCGATTATGTGATCGCGGTCTATCGGTATAGCCCACCGATTGCAAATGTCGCTTACGAGGCTTGCGCTCGCCTCGTACATCGCTTCGGTCCACGGCGTATCGGAAAAGCCTTCGTGCTCGATCCCTATGGTGTAGGAGTTCGGGTTCACCCCATCCCTGATCAAAGACCAGGTCGGATTCGACTTTCGACCGGCGTGATAGGCGGTGTCGCCTTCGGCGACATACTGATGTATCTCTCCGTTCTTGCCTATGCCATAATGCGCCGATACCTTCGACTGCGGTTTGTTGAACCAGCTATCTGTCCCGGCAAGCGAGCCTTCCATGATGTGGATAACGACCGCTTCGGGTCGAAATCCGTTTCTGCCTTTGGTCTTGTGGATGCTTCCCACCCATTTTATCGATAGAGCCATATTGACCTCCTCAACCTGAGACGGCGAATTGTTGTCGGTATACTTAGACGCGGATGAGACCTGTTATTTTGCGCAGACATTATTCGGTCAGCATGGCAAGTGATGAGGAGAGAAGGCCGAGCCTTCTCTCCTCTCTTCGTCTTACTGTTTCACCACACGAAAACCGATATATTCCGGCGCAGGCTTTCGTGTTCGCAGCTTGGCGTCGACGGGGGTGTCGGCGCTTCCGCCCATCGCGCGGCCCGCGCCGTCTTTTGTGACCACCCATTCGGCCACGTTGCCGCCGAGGTCAAAGACGGGGTCGGGTTCGCCCGCGCCCTTAAAGCTCCCGACTTCCTTGAGCAGCGGAGCGCGCCCTCCGACCTCGCTGATCTTCTGCGCAAGCCGGGCCGCGTCATCGGGGTTGACCGCGTGCCCGGCCCAGAAATCGAGCGTGTTCTCAGGCCCGGCGGGCGTCGCGTAAATCTTTTCGGCTTCGGCCTCGGTCGCCAGGCGATAGGTCTGCCCCGTAGCTTTGCTCAGCCATTCGCAATAGGCTTTTGCCTGCTCGAAGGTGATGTTGTTCGCCGGGTAGTTCTCTTTGCCCGGCTCGACCGTGTAGCCCTTATCGAACTGCGCGTACTGCGCGCGGGTCACCTCAAAGCGGCCTATCTCAAGCTCGGCGTGCTTGACCGTCTCCGGTATCAGACAGCCCGCCTTGTCGAGCAGCCCGTATCGCACGCCGTCGCCTTTAGCCTTCTTGAGCTTCAGCGCCACGGCCAGCGGCGAATCGGGCTTGAATGCTTCGTTCTCTTCCTTGAGCGTCTTGAACAGGTAGCGGTCGAACCAGGCCAGCTCTTCTTCGAGCTTGCGCCGCTGGTGAACGAGCTTCTGCGGGCTGTGCTTCTCGCCGGGAAAGAGTATGAACCTCACGTCGGTCTTGCCGAGCTGCTGCAAGGCGCGGTAGTGCATCCACCCTTGCTGGGTCGGAACGTTCGTATCCTCGGTCCCGAAAAAGATGATCGTGGGCGTTCGAACCCGGTCGAGCCGGTAAAACGGCGACTTCTTTATGTAAAGCTGCGGGTCTTCGAGCGGCGATTTGCCGAGATAGTAATTGTCGAACGCCGCGCCGAAATGCGCGTTGCCCCAATCCGATACCCACTCGACATCGCCCGCGCCCGCCCCGGCCACTTTGTACCTCGTCGTCGTGACCGTGAGCGCGATAGTCAGTATCGAGCCGTTGGACCACCCCATCACGCCGAGCTTATCAGAATCGACCAGCCCTCTTGCTATCAGGTGATCCACGCCCTTTTCGATGTCGGGCACTTCGAGATCGTAATACTTGCCCCCGCCTATGGATTCGACCCACTTCAACCCGTAGTTCGAGCTGCCGTGATAGTTCGGCTTCAGCACGAACGCGCCGCGCTGGCACATGAGGTTCGACGGATAGGCCCAGGACTCATCCCATTCGTCGAAGTCTGCGCCCGCCGGGCCGCCGTGTATCATCACAACGAGCGGGTACTTTTTGCCCGCCTCGTAATTGTGCGGGTAGTAGAGTATCCCTTCCACCTCTTCGTCGAGCGCGCCCTTCCATCTGATCACTTCGGATTTCGCTATGCTCTTCTTCTTCAATCCCTGATTGAGATCGGTAAGCTGCGCGGCCGCCTCAATGCGCGCGCCTTCGAGCCGCGCGCGATACCACTGAGTGGGCGTGCTCGCGGTCGAATAAGCGTAAAGCAGGGTCTTGCTGTCTTTGCCGAGCTGCGCGCCGAAGATGTTCTGGGCGTGCTCGCCCTCGATCCACTGTCGCGCCCAGGTGGCGCCTTCGCGCCTGTAGCGGGCCGGGCGGTGCCGCGCGCCGTTTGCAAGCAGCGTGATAAAGCCGTCTTCGGTCACCCATATCCCTGAGGCAAGCCCGTTATCCCAGGCGAGGTTGACCTTTGCGGGCGCGCTCGAAGCGAGGTCGTAATAAAACAGCTCATCGATGGTGGCGTTCGTGTACTCCGGGTGATTCGTGAAAGCGCTCACCGCATAGAAGCCCTTGCCGTCATGCGCCCACCGCACCTGGCCTATATTGAATTTCGGCTCGGCGAATATCTGCTTCCGCTCGGCGGTCGCGAGATCATACAGGAAGACGACCGGCTTGACCTTCTGGTCATAGACGAAGCGCAGGCTGCGGTCGTGGATGGTCACAGCCTTTGACCCGTCGGGCGAGAGCGAGAAAGAGACTATACGGTCTGCGTTGTCCGTCAGACGAGTGAGCTTCTTCGCTTTTACCGAGAATTTGAAGAGCCGGGCGGGAGGCGCGTTCGGCTCGTCTTCGACGACTATCGAGGTGTCTTTCTTCTCTTTGATCTCTTTTTCGTAAAGCGCCGGCTCTTCCTGCGCGGCGAAGATTATCGAGTCGGCGTCGGCCCAATCGTAATTCGTCACGCCGCGCGTGAAATCGGTGATGGGCCATGGCTCGCCGCCGAAGGGGTTGATGAGCCAGACCTGCGGTTTCGGGCCTTCGCCGGGAGCGGGCGGCTTCGCTTTCGGCGCGGGCCTTGTGGTGACAAAGGCGATGAGCTGGCCGTCGGGAGACCACTTCGGGTTCGAGCTGCTCTCGGTGCCGCGCGTAAGCTCAATATCTCTCTTTTCGGTGAGGCTCGACAGCACAAGGTTCGCAACGCGGCCATCTTTTTCTTTATCGGCCACGCTCTTTACCCAGACGGCCCATCGGCCGTCGGGCGAAACCTGAAATCCTGCGGCCTGCTCGGCCATTATCACATCATCCACGGTCCACTCTGACGGCTGTGTCTGCGCGAAGACCGCCGACAAACCAAGCGCCAGGACTATCGAACAGGTGATCAGTCTTTTTCGCATTCTATAGCTTCTCCTGAGGATTCTCTTTAGAGCCGAAGCTGAATTTTATCGGGCCGGGCGGGCGGTTGGAAAGCCAAAACAGGGGCCAGAAGCCAGGAGCCAGAATTCAGAAGCCAGAAGCCAGAAGCCAGAAGAGAATAGAATGAGCTGTTCAAGATAATGAATTGCTCAAGTAATCGAAACACCACACGAGAGATTCTGACTTCTGAATTCTGGCTTCTGGCTTCCTTCTTGACTTTACCCGACAAGTGGTCTATAGAATCGGCCAGTCGCAGCAACGGGACCCTATACTCTTCGGTCGGAAGGAGACAGATTCTATGAAGAAAGTCGCTTGGTCAGTCGCTCTCTGTTTGCTCCTCATGCAGGCGACCGCAGTCGGTGTGTGGGCGCAGACGCAGATCACTACCGGAGTCATCCAGGGCACTGTTTTAGACCCGGCGGGCGCTGTCGTTTCCGGCGCTAACGTGGAAGCAAGGAACATCGAAACCAATCTCGCCAAATCTTCGACCACCGACAGCGATGGTCGTTTCGTCTTTCTTCAGTTGCCGCCCGGTCGCTATACCGTGACGGTCACCAAACAGGGGTTCGCCACCCTCATCCAGGAGAACCTGAACCTCACCGTAGGCCAGGCGATAACGCTCAACCTGAGCATGAAAATCTCTCAGCTCGAAGAGCGAATCATCGTCAGCGCCGCCCCGACCGTCGATACGGTGAAGACGGAGTCGAGCACCACATTAAACGAGCTGTCGGTGAGCACAACGCCCATCCTCGGAAGGAAGTTCGAAGACCTGCTGACGCTGACTCCGGGTGTCAGCATCGTGCAGGGGCCGGACGGCGACGAGATATCTTTTTCGGGCCAGCGGGGCATCTTTAATAACATAAGCCTCGACGGCGGCGACTACAACAACGGCTTCTTCGGGGAACAGGCTGGCGGCCAGCGCGCGGCCATAGACATCACGCTCGAAGCGGTGAAAGAGTTTCAGGTCGTTGCCACGGGGGCGAGCGCCGAATTCGGGCGCACCGCCGGGGGCGTCGTCAACGTCATAACCAAGTCCGGCACGAACGATTTTCACGGCAGCCTCTTTCATTTCCAGAGGCTCGAAGCGCTGACGGCGGACACTTCCGACGGCAGGCCGCTCCAGGACTTCCATCGCGAGCAGTTCGGCGGGACCATCGGCGGCCCCATCGTCAAGGACAGGGCGTTCTTCTTCGGGGCCTTCGAGCAGATACTCGAAAATCTTACGCGGCCCAACCTGAGCGAGCCGATAGGCTCACCCTGCCCGGTTTCAGACCCGACCGTCCGCGCAAACGAAGCGCTCATAAACAGCAACGCCGACTGCCAGCGGGTGGCGCTGATAAACTTCTTCCGCTCGACCTTGAATCAGGACGAGGGCCTGCCCATCGAGCGGCCCGTTCGCAACTCCGCGTTTCTAGGCAAGCTCGACTGGAGCCTCACGGATAAAAACAACCTGAGCCTGTCTTACAACTTCGTCCGCTCGCGCAACGAGAACCAGACTTTCGACGTGGCCACCTACGGCACCTCGGCAAACGGCACGGAAGGGCCGTCAAAGATACAGGCGTTCAACCTGAACCTCTTCAGCACGCTCTCGCCGACAAAGCTCAACGAAGCGCACTTCACCTATGCGCGCGAATCGCGGCCCCGTTCGGCCACGCCTTCAAATCTCGCTGCGGACACAGGGATAGGGTTTGTCCCCACATTCCGGTTCGGCAATCCCTTCTTCATCCAGCCCAATGTGGACGAGCTTTTCTGGCGCACACAGATCAGGGACAATTTCTCGATAATCTCGGGCCGTCACACGGTAAAGTTCGGCGGCGAGTGGATTCACAGCCTCAACGATCAGGTCTTCAGAGGGTTCTTCACCGGTCGTTATCTCTTCGACAGCGTCACGGGGTTCCTGCGCTACGCCTCGCCCGCCGGGCCGGGCGGCTTCGGCCCCAGGACGGTCGGCTGCTCGAACGGCACCTTCGTTACGGCCCCGGCCACTTGCCCGGCGGGCACGACCACGACCGGAGGCCCGCTGCTCTTCTATTTGCAGGACGGGATTCCGAGCGGGCTTTCGGGCGTGCCTGAGCCCGGCGCGTCCAACGTAAAGAATGAGGACATCGCCCTCTTCGTTCAGGACAAGTGGCAGATACTGCCGAACTTCACTCTCAACTTCGGCCTCAGATGGGAAGCGCAGTACTTTCCGAACCCGGTCGTCCCGCCGGAGCAGACCGCTTACGGCCAGTTCCTGGGCGACCCTCGATTCCCTTCCGACGGCACTCTGCCCGATCAGAGGAAGATGTTTCAGCCGCGCGTCGGCTTCGCCTGGGACATCGCCAACAACCAGAGATCGGTGCTGAGGGCGAGCTGGGGAATCTACAACGCGCGGCAGAATATGTTGACGCAGGTCGGCTCGATCACGACCAACGGCGCGCAGCAGCGCACTAACTTCATCAACACCGACCTGATCAGGCAGTTCGACGTCCCCGCGCCTGTCTGGCCGGGGCTTGCGCCCATCCCGCCGCCGCCGCCCGGCGGCCAGTTCCCGCTATTTACGGGCGTGCGAGTCTTCAGCAGCGATTACGCCAACCCGCGCATCTACACGACGAATGTGGCCTTCGAGCAGGAGCTCGCGCCGAACCTGGCCGTCTATTTCGATTTCACTCACTCGAAGGGCGTACACCTGACCCGCTTTATCAACCTTGCCAGACAGACCACAGCCTTCAGCCCTCAACTGGGCGATATATTCGTCGCACAAAGCTCGGCCAAATCGCTCTATCGCGGGTTCACTGTCGGTCTGAGGAAACGGTTCAGCCAGGGCTTCCAGATGGAAGCCAACTATGTGCTGGCGAAAGACCAGGACGACGATTCGAACGAGCGCGACCCGTTCACCGACCGGACGTTCGACCCGTTCGATTACTCAAAGGATTATTCGCTTTCGGATCGCGACATCCGTCACAAGTTCAACTTCTTCACGTTTGCGGAAGCGCCCTGGGGGTTCCAGGTCAACGCGCGAATCCAGGCGCGGTCGGCGCAGCCGATCACTCCCAATCCGCGAGTCGTCAACGGTGTCGATCTGGGACGCAACAGCGTACGCAAGGACAATGAGTTCTTCTCGTTCGACTGGCGCGTGCTGCGCCCGATCAGGTTCGGCGAGAACCTGGCGCTCACGCCCATGATCGAGATGTTCAACACGTTCAACAACGATAACAACATCAACCCGCTGGTCACGCCGGGGCTGTTCAACTTCGACGGCTTCCTCAGAGTCGGCGTGGGCGACCCGCGACAGGTTCAACTTGCCGTAAAGTTCACTTTTTGATTCTCGCCGCAGATTGACTCAACAAAACGCGGCTCGCGCCGATGCGGGCCGCGTTTTACTTTGAGGCGAGCATTCGCTCCACGGTCTCGTAACTGGCTTCCAGAGCCTGATCGAGCTGTTCGGGCCGGGTGCCGCCGCCCGTCGCCATGTCCGCGCGTCCGCCGCCTTTGCCTCCGACAAGCGCCGATATCTCTCGCACGATCTGGCCCGCGTTGAGCTGCGATGTCAGGTCGTCCGTCACGCGGACGACAAGCGACGCCTTGCCGTTGGTAGCCTGGCCGAGCACGACGACTCCGGTTTTTAGCTTTTGCGAGAAGGCATCGGCAAGCTCGCGCATCCCGCTTGCGTCGAGGTCTGATACACGCTCGGCAAGCACAAGGAGATTACCAACTTTGCGTGCCCGCTCTGCCGGACCGAGAACTTGTGCATCAGCCGAGACGGTTCCACCTCCTTGCGCAAGTTTGAGCTTCAACTGCTTGATCTCGCGCTCGTAGCGCCGCACCTGCTCCTGAAGCTTTTCGACCTGCGCGGGTATCTCTTCAGGCTTTGCCTTGAGGCGCTCGCCGAGCTGTTTGAGGACGGCTTCATCGTTTTGGAATCGCGAGACCGCGGCGTCCGCCGTGATCGCTTCGAGTCGCCTGACCCCGGCTGCTATCGACGAGTCGTTGATGATCTTGAACGGGCCTATATCGCCTGTCGCTCGAACGTGCGTCCCGCCGCAAAGCTCCGTCGAAAAGCCGGGCACGCTGACCACTCGAACGTTCGAGGCATACTTTTCACCGAAGAGCGCCATCGCGCCCGACCGCATAGCATCTTCGAGCGGCTTGACCTCGGTCTCGACCGCCCGGTTGTGGAGTATCTCGTCGTTTACGAGGCGCTCGATCTCGGCTATCTCGTCTTCGGTGAGCGGCGCGTAATGCGTGAAGTCGAACCTGAGCCGGTCGGGCGCGACGAGCGAACCGGCCTGCTTTACGTGCGGGCCGAGCACTTCGCGCAGCGCCGCGTGTAACAGGTGCGTGCCCGTGTGATTGGCCTTGATCCGCCGTCTGCGCTCGGCGTCTAGGCGAGCCGTGACAGTATCGCCTGCGCGAAGCTCTCCGCGCTCGACCTTGACTTTATGGAGGTGATACCCGGTCACTGCCGAGTATGTGTCTTCGACAGAGGCGAGAACATCGTCGCTCTCGAACACGCCTGCGTCGCCGATCTGCCCGCCCGCTTCCGAATAAAACGGCGTGCGGTCGAGCAGGACTTCGCCGCTTTCGTTTGCCGCGAGCGCCTCGCGCTCTTCATCGCCGGCGATGATCGCAAGCACCCGCGCGCCCTGAGTCTCGGTCTCTTCGTACCCTGTGAACCGGGTCGCTTCGAACTTTTCGGCCACGCGGTTGTAGACCTCGCGACTGCGCCGGGCCGCAGTCGCGGCAGCCATCGAGGGCGCGCTCTGCTGCTGAAGCTCTGCGAGCGCGGCGTCGAACTGCTCGTTGAAATCGTCCTCGCTCATCTCCGTGCCGTGCCGGGCGAGCACTACTCGAATAAGATCGCGCGGCACGCCGTAGGTGTCGTAGTTGCGCGCAAGCTCTATCATAGGCGGCGCGGCGGGCGCGTACCGGTCGAAGAGTTCGGCCAGACGAGGCTCGCCTATGTTGAGTATCCGGCTGAAGCGCATCTCTTCGCCGCGAACCGTTTCTGCAATAGGCGTGCGCGAGGCGATAAGCTCGGGGAATGCCTCGCCCATCAGGTCGACGACGAAATCGGTCACTTTATAAAAGAACGGCGTTTGAAGACCGAGCCCCTTGACGCCGTGAAAGATGGCTCGCCGCATGATCTTTCTGAGCACATAGTTTCGACCGGCGTTGCCGGGCGAGATGCCGTCTGCTATCGAGAAGGCCGTGGCGCGGGCGTGGTCTGCGATCACGCGCATAGACATGCCGTGGTCGGACTCATAGATGTAGTCGCGACCGGCGAGCCGGGCGATGAAGTCGATGATCGGCATCAGAAGATCGGTGTCGTAATTCGACTTCACGCCCTGAAGCACAGCCGCCATTCGCTCAAGCCCCGCGCCGGTATCCACGGATGGAGCGGGCAGCGGCGTCAGATCGTACTGGCCGGGCGCGACCTCCGTGCGGTTGTACTGCATGAAGACGAGGTTCCAGATTTCGAGGGTGGTGTCGCCGGGACCGTTTACCAGATCGGTGCGGTTGTACTCAGGGTCTTCCGGGTTTTCGCCCGTGTAGTAATGTATCTCCGAGCAGGGGCCGCAGGGTCCTGTCTCTCCCATCTGCCAGAAATTATCCTTGCGCCCGAAGCGGAGCACCCGTTCGGGCTTGGCCCCGACCTGTTCCCAGTAACGCGCGGCCTCGGTGTCGGCTGGCACTTCGTCATCGCCTGCGAATACGGTAAACCAGAGCCGCGCCGGATCGAGCTTCAGCTCGTTTACCAGAAGGTCCCAGGCGAAGTATATAGCCTCTTTCTTGAAGTAATCGCCGAATGAGAAGTTGCCGAGCATCTCGAAGAAGGTATGATGACGCGCGGTCCGGCCTACTTCGTCGAGGTCGTTGTGCTTGCCGCCTGCGCGCACGCATTTTTGCGACGACGCGGCGCGATTATAATCCCGCTGCTCGAGACCGAGAAAAACGTCCTTGAACTGGTTCATCCCGGCGTTTGTAAACAGAAGCGTCGGGTCGTTTGCGGGCAGCAGCGGCGAGCTTTTAACCACGCGGTGTCCGCGCGCGGCAAAATAGTCGAGGAATCTCTGTCTGATTTCATGTCCAGTCATAAGCCTTGAATTATAACAATGGCCCGTCCGAATGAACAGGATCGACAAAGTACGGTTCCTTCCCGTTGCGCGGTCCGGCTCAGATGGTAGAGAATGAGCGAGGTAAATCGGGCGATTCGATACTCAGGCAGGACAGGCAAGAATGGCTATGAATACTATAAGAATAGATTTCAAAAGACTCTGGCTCGTGGTGGCGTTAGCTATTGGAATCGCGGCGGCGAGCGCCTCAAGACCGGCGGTCGCCGGCGCGCAGACTGACGTACAGGTCCCATCTTCCCCGTTGAAGTTTGGCGTGTTCGTAGCGCGGTTCGATCCCGGCGGCACATTCACGCTTGAGGGCGACCGCTGGCCTCCTCTCGGCGGCAGATGGAAGAGCAAGGGCGATGAGATCGAGCTTTCAATGTCAGGCGGCCCCGGCGGTTGCGGAGCTCCGGGGCGATACAGGATTCGAGTAGAGGGTAACCGTGTCAGCTTCGACCTGATCTCGGATGAATGCAGGCCGCGACGAATGATCCTCGACCGCAGCACCTGGACACCCGCCGGTGAGGCAAAAACCAGGGCTGCGAGGCGCATCGTGAGGACAGCCGGAGCGCGCCTATCCGTCCGCCCGAATACCAACGCCTCAAAGGGAAGCTGGCCCTCCTTTCGCGGACAGCAGGCTTCAGGTGTAGCCGAGCGGCAGAACCTGCCCGACAGGTGGGACGCCAAAACGGGCGAGAACATTCTCTGGCGGACGCCGATTCCAGGGCTCGCGCACTCCAGCCCTGTAGTCTGGGGAAATCAAGTCTTCGTAACAACCGCTCTCAGCAGCGATCCCAACGCGACCTTCCGCCCCGGTCTCTACGGCGACGGCGATGCATCCGCAGACCGTTCGCGCCACCGGTGGGTGATTTACGCGCTCGACAAACGGACCGGCAAGATACTCTGGGAGCGTATCGCCCACCAGGGCGTGCCGGTCGACAAGCGCCATATAAAATCGACCTACGCCAACTCTACTCCCGCCACCGACGGACGCATAGTCGTGGCGTGGTTCGGGTCGCAAGGCGTCTATGCCTACGATGTCAACGGGCGTTTTCTCTGGAAGGTCGATCTGGGCCGGCTCGATCTGGGGGCATATGACATTCCAACTTACGAATGGGGACCCGCCAGCTCGCCCATCATCTGGAACGGTCTGGTTATTCTCCAGTGCGACACGCAAGAAGATTCATTCATTCTGGCCCTGGATGGCGATACCGGCAAGACGGTCTGGAAGACCGGGCGCGAGGAGCTTCCGTCCTGGGGCACCCCGACCGTTGCAATTACATCGGCGGGACCGGAACTGGTCGCGAACGCGTCGAATTACATACGGGGTTATGATCCTCGCACAGGCAAGGAGCTGTGGCGGCTCGGGCGTAGCTCTAAGATCACTGCGCCGACGCCTATCTTTACGGATGACTTTTTTGTCGTCGTCAGCGGGCGCGCGCCCGAACGGCCGATTTTTGTGGTGAAGGCCGGGGCCAGAGGAGACCTGACCCTGGCTGAGGGCAAATCGAGTAGCGAGGCGGTCGTATGGAGCCGCACGGGTCGCGGGTCATACATGCCGACGCCGCTTGTCTATAATGGCATTCTCTATGTGCTGGCCAACAACGGGCTGCTCGACGCCTACGACGTGCGGACGGGCGAAGAGATATATCGACAGCGACTGCCGCTTGTCGGAAGCGGCTACAGCGCGTCGCCGGTGGCCGCGGACGGCAAGCTCTACCTCTCGAACGAAGACGGGGAGATGCTCGTCATATCGGCCGGGCGGGAATTCAAGCACGTCGCAACGAACTCGATGGGAGAGATGCTGATGGCCACCCCGGCGCTGTCGGACGGAGTTATGTACGTGCGCTCATCGGCGAGCCTGTTTGCGATAGGGCGGAAACAGTGATTTGACAGAAGGGCTCGCGATAAATAGCAAGCACAACTATTGAACAACTCAGGCCCCAGTTTGCGGAGTTAAAACGGGCTTCTCCTCGTCTTTCAAGCTCAATAAGTTCAGAAGCAGCGCCGCATTGCTTTTGGATTCGATTATCTGTTCGAACTCCTGATCTGATTTCTGAAATTCGAATGTGCCTTCGGTAGCGCCGAGCAGACGGTTGAGCGCGGCTTCGCCTGTGAGCATCCCGGCTGCCGCTCCTACTATCCGGCCATTGTTGAAGAATATCTCGCCGCCCGTGCTCGGCAGCCTCACCTGTAGTCTCCCCGTCAGATGGCCGTTGTCTATCATATGGATTATGTCGAACAGGCTCACCACGGCGAAATTGCCCGACAGCACGTTCGCGACAGAGGCCGGAGGGACCAGCTCACCTGTCGAGCCTGTCACGACAGGCTCGGGGTGATTTGAAGACCTACTCTCGATCAGGTTTTCGATTACCGCCCGTTGCTCCGGGCTGAGACCGCTGAAACGCACGCCCATGCCTATCTGCGGCATGCAATACCGTACCTCGCCCGCCGTCTCTATCAGAATATCGTTTATGCGAAACTTGAGTCTTAAAACCGAGCCGACAGCAAAACATGTCAAAGAGTCTATGAATACGCCCGCCGTGCTCAGGTCGGTTATACGAGTCCTGAGGCTCGGGACCTCTGCGCCCACACACTCAACCTCGCACATATACGTAATGCGCTTTGCCTTCCTCTTTTCATTCTCCATGTCGGTAGCCTTTTCGATCCCCTTGCAGTCGTTATCGGGAGTTGATACATGCGGCTCAAAGCTCATCGCCCTTCTTAAGCGCCCGAAGCTTGCGGAGTATCAGGTCATACTCGAATCCGAGACGCGCCAGATGAGCAAAAAGGCGATTGGCTGCTGCGCGGTCTTTCGGATGCCCATGCGTGCGAATCCGCTTCTGTATGGCGCGGTCTATGAGCGCCTCTTCCTTTTGCTCGTCGAAGACGGTATCGAGCGCGTCCTCGATTGTCTCGGGCGCGAGCCTTTTTGCCGTCAGCTCGCGCGCAAGCCGCGACCGGCCCAGAGGCTTCGTCTTCATGCGCGAGCTTGCATAGCTTTCGGCGTACTGCCGGTCGTCGATGTAGCCAAGCTCTTTCAGCCGAGTAATGCATTCTTCGATGATTCCGGGCGAGGCCCAGCCTCTGGCAGTCAGCCGTTCGCGCAGTTGGCTCTCGCTTCTCGCGCGCGATGCGAGAAGCTTGACCGCCTCCGCCATGACGCGCTTGCGCGCCTTATCCGGGTCTATATCGCGCGCATCCGGGTCCGCATCACCCGCAGGGTTGCGGCTCACCGGTTTGCGTGTTCTGTTCCTTCCAGTAGCCAATTTACAAATTGCTTGGTCTCAGGTTTGGCCGAATCGAGCGATCCGGTTCGTCTCCGCGACCGCTCCATGTCTTCTCGCGCCTGGTCCGAAGCCGATCTGACGCCGGATACCCTCAACTTGAACTCGTCGGGATTTGAAGCTCCCGTAATTGCTTCCTCGTATGTTATCAACCCGCGAGAGTACAAATCAAACAGCGACTGGTCGAAGGTCTGCATCCCGTATTGCGAAGTCCCCTGCGCTATGGCGTCGCGTATGAGCGAGGTCTTTTCCGGGTGTACGATGCAGTCGCGTATATAAGGAGTCACCACCATCACCTCGACCGCCGGCACGCGGCCCTGTATAGGCTCGGCGGCTCGCACAAGCCGCATAGAGATAACGGCTTTGAGAACGCTCGCAAGCTGCAACCTGATGGCCCGCTGCTGGTGAGGCGGGAAGACCGAAACTATTCGGTTGATCGTCTCCGTGGCGTCGAGCGTGTGCAGCGTCGAAAGCACAAGGTGGCCGGTCTCGGCGGCGGTGAGCGCCGTCTCTATGGTCTCATAATCGCGCATCTCGCCTACGAGTATCACGTCCGGGTCCTGGCGGAGCGCGCCGCGCAACGCCTCGGAAAAGCTGCGGGTGTCGACGTCTACTTCGCGCTGGTTTACGTATGACTTCTTATCGCGATGAAGAAACTCGATAGGGTCTTCGATGGTGACGATATGACCCGTGCGCATGCGGTTGATGTAATCGATCATGGCGGCGAGCGTAGTCGATTTGCCTGAGCCGGTCGTTCCCGTAACCAGCACCATCCCGCGATTCTCGTCGGCTATCTTTTCTATCGATGGCGGCAGCCGTAGCTCTTCTGTAGTCCTCACCGTGGTCGGTATCACACGAAGCACCATCCCTACTGTCCCGCGCTGCTGAAAAATGTTGCAGCGGAAACGGCCCAGACCCGACACGCCGTAAGCGATGTCTATTTCCGAGTTCTCGGTGAATCGCTGCTTCTGCCGGTTATTCATTATGGAAAAAGACATGGTAAGCGTATCTTCAGACGATAATCGCTGGGCTTCGACCATAGGTTGAAGCTCGCCGTTTACCCGGACAAAGGGGAAGCTGCCTGCCTTGATATGAAGATCAGATGCGCCCTTGCTGCACGCGATGGTCAGCAATTGGTCGATACTCGGTGACATTAGCGCTTGCCTCGTTATAACTCATGTATTGAGGGGAATATCAAGGGGCCGCAGCGGCAGACTCAGCTTTTTTGGAGGGGCAGTGATTCAGCCGTATTATAAGCTCAACCTCTGATAGGGGCAACAGTATTAGTCAGAAGTCAGAAGCCAGAAGCCAGAAGCCAGAATCTATCGCAACATCTCTCGATTAAAGCCGGTTGAAAGAAATCAGAATAAGTCCGGACCACCTTCTGGCTTCTGGCTTCTGACTTCTGACTTCTTGTTTCACCTTGGTTGGAGCGGGATTGTGTATTTCACCTGGCCGTCTTTGTCTGTCAGGTTGGTGACCCCGGCGCTCCTGAACATTTTGCCGTCATATTCAAGCTCGTATATGCCCTGCTGGCCCGGCGCGAGCGTGCTCGGATTGACGGCGACGCTGCGCGTCTCAGCCGGAGCCTCTCCCTCGCGCTGGAGCATAATCTCCACCGTCAGACCTTCGATAGGCTGGTCCGATGTGTTATAGACGGCCCCCTTTATCTTGACCATGTTCCTGTTCACTTCGGGCTTGAGCGAGGGAAGTATCCTCGCCCTGGGCCTCTCCACGGCGGGTTGTTGAGGAGAGGCGGTCTGGCTGCTGCCGCGTATGCGCGCGATAAGATCATTCACCCTGGAATTGACCGACGGGATATACAGGTAAGCCAGCGTCGCGCCCGCTACGAGCAGGATGGCCAGGGCTAGTGTGATAGTTCCGGTGTGACCGGCGCGCGGGCCAATGTCCTTGCCGTAGTTTGTGAGGCTGCCGATCCCAAGGTCCTCCGTTTTCCGAGCCTCGCCGAAGACCAGCGGCTTGGAAGAGGCTTCAGGAGGCAGATTCAAGACAGACCCCGCAATCTTGCGTTCGCGCGGTCGAGCGGCCTGAGTCGATGCGACGGCAGGCTCTACCTCATCGGTCGGCAAGGGCCTGGCCTCGACAATCGGCTCCTCGACCCGCTCTTTTGCTTCGTGCGCGATGGCGCGCGATGGCTCTGCTTCGCCCTCGTCGTGGCTGAAACTCGCAAGCGCGCTGGTAGGTCGGCTCAGATGCCCGGTCTCGCGCGGTTTGGTCAGGGGCTTGCCCGGCAGTATCGGCTCGATGCGGGGCGGGTCGAAGGGCTCGCGCTCTATCACCGGCTCGATCCGGGGCGATTCAAACGGAGCGCGCGGCGCGGGGCCCTCTATGCGGGCCGATCCCTCTATGCGGGCCGGTAGCGGAGGCTCGAACTCCGAGGGAACAGAGCCCAGCACCGAAGTCCCTCTCTCCTGCGGCGGCGGTTCTTCAACAAGCTGAGGCGCGTGATGGGCTGTCTCAAGCTCGGTCCAAACCTCTTCATCGAAGGGGATGGACTCACTAGTCTCGACCGGCGCAGGCTCCGTCTGATCGCTTGAAAGAAGTCGGGTCGCAGGCTGCTCGACCTCAGGCGCGGCCACCTGTTGCTGTTCGGCAGCCTCGTATAAGACCTCAGGCTCATTCGCCTGCAAAGCGACGGTTGCTTCGCTCGTCACGGCAGAAACAGGCTCGGCCTCTTCGATTGCAGCTTGAGGCTCATCCTCTCGCTCTTTCTCTTCTTTTACAGCGGGCGGCGTGTCCACAAAGATGCTGCGCTGCGACAGGCTCCAGTCTTCTTCGGTCTCTTTCTCGCCTCTTTTGAAACCCTTGATGAAATATACGAGCATCGAGACGCCCGCAATAAGCACGAGCAGCACAATGGCCCAGACCACCCAGGATACTCTACCGAGCTGTAATAAAGGCAGGTTGTTGAGAAGTGTCAAAAGCATTTTGTTAAAACCCGATTCCTGTTTTTTAGGGACAGGGACAATCCATGTCCGACCCCATCTAAATTGATGCGGCGCTCTGGGGCGCTGGTTGCGCAATGCGCGCCAGCGCGTCGATTATTATCGCCTCTTCATCCTCTGCGACGGTGCGCAGGTCGATCAGCACACGGTCGCGCTCCGTCCGCGCGATGATGGGAATAGAGTTACAGCGGAGCCGCTCTTCGAGCGCAGCAGCGGACCCGTCGGCATCTTCGAGCGCAACCAGCTCTGTCGGGAGATTGACTTCGGGAGCGGAGCCGCCGCCGATGACCGACGCGCCTTCTTCAGTCGTCGCCTTCACACGGCCCCGTGTCGCTTGCGTCACGCGCTCGGCGAACCTTTCGGCGCGGGAGGCTATACGGCTGCGAGTGGCGGCGATGCGGCTGATGACAGGGATCTCTTCAACCGCCGCCCCGCGCTCGTAAATCCTGAGCGTCGCTTCGAGCGCCGCGCAGGTCATCTTGTCCGGGCGAAGGGCGCGCATCAAAGGATTTTTTCGTACGCGATCGATTACTTCGCGCGACCCGCCGATAACGCCCGCCTGCGGGCCGCCGAGCATCTTGTCCCCGCTGAAGGTGACGACCGATATCCCTGCCCTGATCGATTCTGCTACCACCGGCTCATCCTTCACGCCATAGGGCTCAAGATCGACGAGGCAGCCCGATCCGAGGTCTTCGAATGATGCGATGCCCGCCCGGCGCGCAAGCCCGGCTATCTCGGCGACAGTCGGCCTCTCGGTGAAGCCTATGATGCGGTAGTTGGACGGGTGGACGCGAAGTATAAGCCGGGTATCGGAAGTTATGGCCCTCTCGTAATCGCCTATTCGCGTGCGGTTGGTGGTGCCGACTTCTTTGATACGCGCGCCGCTCTTTTCCATCACCTCAGGTATTCGAAAGCTGCCGCCGATCTCTATCATCTCGCCGCGAGAGACGATGACCTCTCCTCCTTCGGCCAGGGTATTGAGCACAAGCAGCACAGCCGCCGCGTTGTTGTTGGTGACTATGGCGGCTTCGCTGCCGGTAAGACGAGACAGCAGCTCCTGGCAATGAGACTCACGGTGGCCGCGCTCGCCGAGGCTGAGATCGTATTCGAGGTTCGAGTAATTCGCCGCGACCTCCTGCACGCGCTCGATAGCAGCGCGTGCGAGCGGCGCCCGCCCCAGATTTGTATGGATTATGACGCCGGTGGCAGTTATGACGCGGCGAAGAGAGGGCGTGGCGAGCCGCGTTGTTTGCGCTTCGAGGCGGCGCTCAACTTCGAATGCGATGTCGGCGGCCCGGTCCGCGTCGGACCAGACTCCGCTCATTATTTCGCGGCGCAACCCATCGGTGATTTCGCGAAGCAGGTCGCGCGTGCGGTCGCGCCCGACAAGGGCGGCGGCTCGCAGGGCGGCTGCCGAAGCGAGCAGACGCTCGATTGAGGGGAGCGATCTGAACAGTTCATCCGTCATGAATTTAATGTTGACACCGCCGGGTGCCTGGCTTACATTCTAGCACAACCCCTATACGATCCACATAAGCCCCTGCTCGGACTGTCGGATGGAAGCAAAAGTCGAAAGCCCAATAGACCAGGACCTTGACCGTCTCGAAAACGAGATACGGCGGCTGAAGATCGAATACGATATATATTTCAACGGCGGGACGGTCCGACCTCCGCTCGATACAAAGGGCCGCGTAGAGACTTCGATCAAGCGACTCTATGATGCGCGCAACATGTCGTTCAGCCAGCGGTTCAGGTACAACTCGCTGGTCGCTCGTTACAATGTCTGCCGCGAGTTGTGGCGGCGACAGACTCAGGAGCGAGAAGAGAGCGGGCGACCGCCCACGGCTGAAGCGCATGCGGCGACGCGCGAGCGCACGGTGACGATTCGCTGTAGAGACCCGAAGTCGGAGCCTGAGAAGGTGAGCGAGCTTTACGACCATCTTGTTGCCGCAAAGCGCGATTGCGGCGAGCGCATCGGCGGCCTCAGCCTTGAGGTCTTCACACAATTCCTGACGTCGCGGGCCGACCAGATAAAACAGAACCTTGCTTCGAGCGCAGTCGACTTCGTCATAGGCGTAGATGGCGGCCGCGTGAAGTTTGTGGCCCGCCCTGCCGCGCAAAATGATAAAAGCTGAGCGTGCCACTAATAAAAAAGCCCTGCTCTCGGAGCAGGGCTTAATCTTCATGCGCCTGAGATAAAACTCATACCCGTTTGACGGCTTCAGCCTGGGGTCCTTTTGGGCCAAGGACTATCTGAAATTCGACCGTTTCGCCTTGCTTCAGCGATTTGTAACCATCCTGCTGAATGGCCGAGTAGTGTACGAACACATCGGCACCTCCCGGCTGCTCGATGAATCCGTAGCCCTTGGCATTACTGAACCATTTGACTTTGCCTTGTGATACAGCCATTTAGTGTTCCTCCTCCGTTTGTCCTCACCCACTCTGTGAGTGGCGCGGCCTTTAAGGCTCCGCGCTGTCGCAAAAAACCGGCCCCGGAGCAACCGCTCCGGTTGCCTGTCTGCATGCCTGGCGAAGCTTAAAATAAAAGGCCGCAAAGCGAGGCTCGGTTGGGCAAGCCCCCCTTTGCGGCTTTTATCAAGCTTTACACTGCGTGCTGCTCAAAACTTCTGACCGCTCAGTTAGAAATTTTAAGGTGAATTGCGCGAAGCGGGCCGCATACTAGCGCAACCATAGACCAGTGTCAAGCGAAAACCGCCTCCAATGCAGGCTTTTCTGCTCCTTATTTGATCAGCGCCTCATAACGGGCTATCGTGGCGGGAAGCGGCTCCACTCCTAGCTCGCGCCGCAGCATCTTCCGCAGCCCGTCGAACTGCTCTATGGCCGCAGCGCGGTTCCCCGATTTTACGTATGCCTCCATCACCTGACAGTGCACATCCTCTTGATAGGCATCTCGCTGAAGGATCATCTGTCCGTATCGTATGACAAGCTCGTGTTGGCAGATCTCGCCGTAGTAGGCGATCAGCTCTTTGAGCGCTTCCAGGTACATTTCGCGATAGTAGCTTTGTAGCTCATCGGTCCAGTTGTAATAGAACTCTTCGAGAAAATCGCCGCGATAGAGCTTTATCGCTTCCGCAAGCAATTGAGCCGCGCCCTGGGCATCGCTGCTCCGGCGGGCTTCGCGAGCGTCTGCGACCAGACGTTCGATCTCCTCCGTGTCTATGCGGTACTGATACTGCGGGTTTAAAAAGTAGGCGCCCTCGCGGTACAGGATGAAATCTTTCTTCACGACCTGCCCCGCATTGAGCGCTTTGCGCAGGTGCGAGACCGTAGGGTGAAAGTTCTTCGCAATCGTCTCCTGGTCCGCATTGCCCCAGAATAGATCGACAAGCGCGTCTTTGGTCGCCCGGTGATTGCGGCGCGATGCGATGTAACAGAGCATGTGAAGCGACTTTTGCAGTCGCCATGCTTCTTTGAGCATCGTCTCCGGATCGCGGTAGACCTCAACGGGGCCAAGCATGTTTATGGCCAGATCATAGGAAGGCCGCTCGATGATCAGCTCGACAGGCGCGCCCTGATAGGCTGACACCTGAGGCGCGGGCTCGACCGCAGGGACAAGCTGCGACAGGTAATCGGGCGCAACCCGCGCATCGATGGCAGCGCGAAAGAGCCCCTCCGACAGCGCGGCTTCGCCAGCCAGCCAGTGCGAGTAGTCGAATCGCAGCGATGACTCTACCGCGCGGCGCAAATGTTCGAGCGCCTCTTCCTTGAGACCTGCATCCCAGAATATCCTCGCGAGCGAAACCTCGGCGCGCGTCTCGTTGTAGTGGAGGCTTTCGGCGCGCGAGATTTCAGCCGCTTCCGTAAGCAACTGCTCGGCTGACGCAGCCCGGCGAGCGGCCATCTCTACGCGGCCCCGCGTGATGAGGGCAGTCGCGCGCTCGGAGGGTGTGCCATCGGCCCGCGCGCGAAAGTACTCTTCCGCCTCGCGCTCGGCCTTCGCTATCTCGCCCATCCGCAGATAAAGGGTCGCGCGCTCATCGAGCAATTCCCTGTCGGTGAGCTGAAGCCCTGCGTCCCGGTATGCGCGGGCGGCTTCATCATAGAAATCGAGCGCCTTGTTGTAGTCGCCCTGCTCGCGGTAGAGATTGCCGTAAGCTTCCAGCGTCTCGGCAGTCGCCGTCTTCAGATTGAATAGCTGGCAGCGGTCGAGCGCGCGGTCGAGGTGCGACTGAGCCTCTTCCAGACGACCCTGGACGATCTTGAGCCTGGCGATGTTGAGGTGAGCGATGGCCTCCTGCGGGAAGGGGGCCTGCGCGGTTGCGTCACCGGCTTTTCTGGCCCCTCCTCGCGGCTCGATCATCTGACTGAGCCATCGAAGCGC
>DASTET010000285.1:0-11065 GCA_035709445.1 Blastocatellia bacterium
TTTCAGCCCTTGTCTTTCTAATCCTGCTTTGCTCGCTCACCGGCGCGGGCAGAGCGAGCCAGGCGTCTTCTGCGAGCGATCCGCGCATGACACAGGAGGAGCGGGCCAAAGTCCTTCAATGGATGCGCGACTCGCAAAAAGAGTACCTCGAAGCGATAGAGAACCTGACCGAGGCGCAGTGGAGATTCAAGCCCGGTCCCTTCAGGTGGTCGGTCGGAGAGGTGGCCGAGCACATAATGCTCACCGAGAGGGCGCTCTTTTCCGTCGTCGAGCGCGCGCTCACCGAAGAGCCCAACCCCGATTGGGAGAAGAAGACAGCGGGCAAGGCCCAGTTCATAGAGCGCGTAATGCCTTCACGGACAGGCAGGGCGCAGGCGCCCATCGAAGTCCGCCCGACGGGGAAGCTCTCGCGAGATGAAGTGGTCAAACAGTTCAAGGAGGTCCGCTCAAAAGTTCTTGAGTTCGCCGAAAAGACCGACAAGCCGCTCAAGGCGCACACCATCGATCACCCGTTTCAGGTCTTTAACACGCTGAACGCATACGACTGGCTGATATATATTCCGCTCCACACTGTGCGCCATAACAAACAGATCGCCGAGGTAAAGGCATCTGCCGGGTATCCGAAATAAGGAATAGAAACCGCAGAGGACGCCGCAGGCGCGCAGAGGAATAAACTATCCTCTGCGCGCCTCTGCGGTTATTTAATCAGATCAAGCTCTCGGCATATCTGAACAACGGCCTGTTCCAGCTCTTCCATGCTCGCGCACTCGGTTATGGTCGATGTAGCACGATGGTCGAGCGGTTCGCTGCCGAGCCTTTCGGGCCACGCGCCGTATCCTTTCAAGGTAAGGATCGGTTTGCCGTGAATCCATGCGAAGCATAGCTCTGAAAGCGTCCCTGCCGAGCTTCCTATCGAGATCAGCAAATCGCAGGCGAGGACATTCACAACGTTTCGCGCGCTCCCCATCCCGGTAGCAATGACGATGCTGCACCACTGGTTTGCGTCGCTCATGTCCGCCGTGGGAAGTATCCCTACCGTTATCCCGCCCGCCTCTCTTGCGCCCCGGCTCGCGGCTTCCATCACGCCGCCGCGCCCTCCGGTGATCAAGGTGATGCCTCGCCGGGCGAGCATCGCGCCTATCTGCTCGGCTGCGGCGCGCGTCTGTTCAGACGCGTCCGAGTCGCCTATGACGGTCACCTGCGGCGAGCGGCTCCGGTTCGATTTCATGTATGCAGCATCTATTCATTCCGTTCGTCCTGTCAATCCTGCCTGTTTCGATTTAGAATCGGAGCCGTTATGAATCCTCGCGCCAGAGAAGTCTTTTTTGAGATTCATTCCGGGCTTCACAGGGAAGCGCCCGGCGACTCACGCTCGACCGAAAAAGCGTTCTCGATGATGGCGGGGCTTGCCGCGCATCCTGTGGTGACGGACATAGGCTGCGGCCCCGGAGGACAGACCCTGGATATCGCGAGACTCTCCGGCGGGCAGATCATCGGCGTCGATATGAACATGCCATATCTGATCGAGCTGAAGCGGAGGGCGACCGCCAGCAATCTCGACGACCGTGTTCACGCGGTCCAGGGCGATATGCTCTCGCTCGGATTTCGAGAGTCGGCCTTCGATGTAGTCTGGGCCGAAGGCTCGATCTACATTATAGGATTTGAGAGAGGGCTGAGAGAGTGGAAGCGGTTTATAAAGCCGGGCGGCTATCTCGCCGTTACCGAGGTCGCGTGGCTCAGGCCGAATCCGCCCGATGAGCTGAAGAGATACTGGGCGGAGAACTATCCCGCCATCCGGGCAGTAAAAGACCACCTGAAGATCATCGAGGTTTCGGGCTACGAGGTCACAGGCCATTTTGCGCTGCCCGAATCGGCCTGGTGGGACGATTATTATCTTCCGATTGAAAGAAAGCTCGAATCGCTCACGGAGAAGTATCGAGACGACGAAGCGGCGCTCGAAGTCATCGAAGAGTCTCAGGCAGAGATCGCTATCTATAAGAAGTTTTCGGATTATTACGGCTATGTGTTTTATGTGGCCCGAACAGGTTAAATCGTTTCATGCAGTGCCGGGACCGGCACTCTTCTTTCATCTTTCGTCATACTGACCGGCTATTAGTTCATTTTGCATTTGTAGAGGCGGGCCTTACCCGCATCATGCGAAAGCATCAGCCACTCATCGAAAAAGAAAATGACGGAAGATGGAACCTCCCCACTCTGAAAAGGCTTGGGCAAAAAGTGAACAATTGTTACAATACGACCTGCCCCGCCCCCATTACCTCACCCTGAAAACTTAGCTTTCATAAACGAAACTCACACCGAGATAAGTGTGATATGGAGCTGAGCAATCTAGTCTCTGCCCCAGGCATTGCTGGCATATCCTTTGCACTATAGATAGCGTTTGCCCCCTCGAAGTTTGTCCTCACGTCTTACTGAATGGAGAAGAACATCATGCGCTCACAAAGAAGTATTCTTCTCACACTCCTTGCAATACTATGCCTGCCTTTATTCTCCTCGGCGGCACTTGCCACAACGGCAGTAATTCCAACCGACAGGGACATGGTCGTCAGCGCCCGCGCTATCATAACAGGCAGGGTCACAGATATAACTACCGGCGTAGATCCTTTAACCGATGTCGTCTTCACCTACGTCAGGGTGGAGGTGGGCGACGTGCTCAAGGGGCAGATTCCGGAGGGCGAGATAGTGCTCAAGCAGCCCGGAGGCGAGGCGTTCGACAAGGGAACGATCATCTTCGGCATGCCGCGTTACGAGCTGGGGCAAGAGGTGCTGTTGTACCTCGATACCTGGATGGACGGATCGCTTAGAGTGCACCAGTGGTTCCTGGGGAAGTTCAACATAGTGCGGGACCCGTCGAGCGACAGGGTGCTGATGATGAGAGAAGAGCCGGGCGACAAAGTGCATGTGATGGCGAGCGATGCGTCGAACAGGACCAGCCTGAGCGAGCTTGAGCCTTATAAAGAGATGGTCCGCCAGCTCGTAGGCGCGAACCGAAAGCGTATATCCGAATTCGAGAGGGAGCACTATTCCGGAATCCCTATACTGGCCCGGCCTCCTGAATTCGATCAGTTAAGACAGGACAGGCAGTTTGTGCCTCAATGGACCAACGTAAACCCGGCTACTCCGATTCGCTGGTTCGAGCCTGACAACAATCAGCCTCTGGTCTTCCTGATAAACACCCAGGGGGCGTTTCACTCGAAGGCGGTTGAAGACCTGGAAGCGGCGATGAATACCTGGTCTACGGCTTCGGGCACCTCGATGCGTGTAGTAAACGGCGGCTTGACGACGGGCTGCGGATTGACGGCAGCCGACGGCAAAAACACCATCTCCTTTACAAACTGCGACGGTTATTTTTCGCGCGCAGACGGCGACGCCGGGATACTGGCCGCCGCCGGAATAGTCAGATACACAAACTCGGAGTCGAAGACCGTGAGCGGCGTAAGGTATTTCAAGGCGGTCGAAGGAAACCTGAGCTTTAATCCTTTCGCATCGCGGTTCTTCACGGACCGCTGCAATTTCCGAGAAATCTCGCTGCACGAGATGGGACACGCGCTCGGGTTCGGCCACACCTCCGACACCAACGCGATCATGTACCCGTTCGCGCACTTTGACGGGCGCTGCGCGCTGCTGAGCGAAGACGACCGCGCAGGCATAGCTTCCATGTATCCGGGGGGCGCCGGCGGCGGGCGTCTAAGCATAACAACATCAGCCGACCTTCCTCAGACAAGCATGCACACCGAATACGGGAAGACGCTGTCGGCCTCGGGCGGGGCGGGAAGCTATCAATGGGGGATGACAGGGGGGCGATTGCCTTCGGGTCTGCAACTGTCGCCCAGCGGATTTCTTTACGGCGAGACGAACGAAAGCGGCACGTTCAATTTCGACGCGCAGGTGAGAGACCGCTCCGGCAATTCTGCGCAAAAGTCATTCTCGCTCTTTGTGCAGCCGCCGCTGCCGCCGCCCTCGATACAGGACATGGTGTACGTTAAGAAGCGGCTGAAGATTACGGGGAGCAACTTCACCTCTACGGCCACGGTGCTCGTCGATGGACAGGGCCGCTCGGCCACGCTTAACGGGACATTGCTCGTAACCGACAAGAAGAAGAAGATAAAGCCGGGGGTTCACACTGTCGAGGTCATCAACTCCGACGGCAAGCGCTCAAATACCTACACGCTCATCATTAATTAAGACTACTGGCCGCATATAAACGCCGCAGGAGCGCAGATGAATAATCAATCATCTGCGCTCCTGCGGCGTCCTCTGCGGTCATTTCGTCCCTGATCACTTAGACTGAGCGTCAACCAAGAAAAGCGCCCTGGCCTTTTACAGCCAGGGCGCTCGAACCCGCTTCAAGAATGGATACGGCGTTTAATTGGGCCGGACCGGAGATGCCTCATCTCTTCCGGGAGGGTTCACAAGCAGCGGTATGCCCGCTCCGACACCGCCGAAGATCAGGATCGGAATAAGCGGAGGGTATATGAAGCCGCCTGCCGCCAGATCGCAATCGCAGCAGTTGACTGTAAAATCCGCATCCCCGTTCGCCAGTATTTCGCTCACAGGGTCGAACGCCCGGCTCTCGCCCTCCTTCATTATGGTCTCGCTCGTCCCGTCAGCGCCCGGCCTCACTCGGATCTCGCCGAGCGTTACGGCCACGTTCGTCAGCTCGCCGGTGGTCGATCTCAAAAGGGCCGTTTTGCCTGAAAAGACCATAAGGTTGACCGACGTGCTGCGAGTGCATTCTTCAAGGGTGACCTCGTAACGGTCCGCCGTCATGTCGAGCTTGATGGTGGAATTTGGCCGGAGCTTTATTCGGCCAAGCTGCCCCATGTCGATGAGCGCATCGCCGTCGGGGCCGGTCGAGATGGTGTTTCCGCTCAGGGCGGTCGCGCCGCTCTGAACATCGTTCCCGTTGACCTTGATCTGTCCGGACCCGGTTATCGTGCCTACCGGTCCCTGAACGGGCGACCAGTTGATGCTCTCAATCGTTTTCGCGCCGGGTGCGGGGAGAATATCTGCCGCTTCGACCGTGGCAAACGAGCGGAGCGAGAACGTAGCGGTCACTGTCGCTGCCAGAAGAAGGCTCTGAATGGCCTTGAGATGCGTTTTATATAAGTTCATAAATCCTCTTTAAGAGATGCTTATTGCCTGCGTTTCTCCACAAAACAGCAGCTACAGCAATTCATCGTGAAAGTCACATCGCCTTCGAGAGCGCTCACGCTTCGGGAGACTTCGAGTATCTTGTCCTTGACGGCCTTGATCTTCGCCTTGCCGCGCTTCGAGTTGCCCTCGTCCCGGTCGACGAGAACCTCGCCGCGCGAGACCGCTATCTGCATCACGGTGGGAGTCGCCGTGACCACATTTGCGGCCACCTCAGGCGGCACGGTCTGGGTTATAGAGCTACAGTACTGCATTATGACTTCCACGTTACTCGGCGTCATCATCACCTTGATATTCGAGTTTGGCCTGAGCTGAAGGCGACCGAGATCGCCCATCTCGACGGTCGCCTCGCCGTCTCCTTCGGTGATAATCGTGCTGCCGCTGGAGAAGGTCGCGCCCTCGGCGGCGGGCGCGAAGTTGATCGTCACCCGCCCCTTGGCACTGGTGAGTCTTCCGGTAAATGCCTGGGGCTCAGACGCAGAAGCGGCTATAGAATTGATTGAGAAGAGCGCGGCCATCGCCAGCGCCGCGACAGCGCCGGCCAAAATTCCAGTGTGAGATTTAAAAGTTCGCATACCACCTCGCTAAAGCCGTTCCTGCGCAAGTTTGCCAATACAGATTGGCCAAAAGGCGAAGCCAGAATAAGAAAAGGCACACTAAAAGTCAATAGTTTTAATTATTTGAAAGAAGCCAGAAGCCAGAATTCAGAATCCAGAAGCTCTCGCGTAGTCTCTCGATCACTGCCGAGTGAATATAATCAGAATCAGCCTCGATCACCTTCTGGCTTCTGGCTCCTTCCCTCACGCATCCGATATCGACTCTATTCGGATGCTCATCTTTGTCAGCCGCACGCCCAGACTGCGCAGCTCATCGAGCTTGCTTTCAGAGACCTTCGCGCTCGACACGAGCACCTCGTTGATCCCGTGTCTTCGGATAAGGTCCGGCAGGTCATTGCTGCTGAATATTCGGAAACCGTGTATCTTCTTGCCCGCCTTTCGCGCGTCGTCGTCGATAAAGCCTACGGGCGCGCAGCCGTGGTCCGGGTTGTTGAGTATCTCTCTTATCAACAGCTCTCCGCCGTCACCCGCCCCGTATATGAGGACGTAGCGGGCATCCGGATGTGTCCTGTTGCGCTGGCTCCGTATCAGGACGCCGAGCACCCTGAACGACAGACGGCTGGCGCTTATGAAGACGAACAGCAGCAGCGCGTTTAGAACGAAGACGGTCCGGCTCGGCCCCTGCATCTTATAGATGAACAACACGGTGAGCCCGCTCGCGGCCCCTCCCGCCAGAACCGATCTCCCTATGTCGACAAGATCGTCCATCCCCGTATAGCGCCACAACCCGCGATAGACGCCGCCGCCGAGCAGGATCAACATCTCTATCCCTATGACCAGCATCAGCGTGTCGGCGAATATTATCATCTGCTCCGGCGGAAGCTCGCCGTCGAACCGCAGCAGGTACGCGCCGTAATAGGCAAGCGCCGCCAGCACCACATCGAGCATCACCTCGAATACGCGCCGCTTGAAAGAGAAATCTGCGAGCAGGCGAATAAAGTTGTTCTCCGCCGGCTGCTCTCCCGCTTCATAGACGCGGACCTTGCCGAGGTACAGCCCTACAAAGAGCATCACCAGCGCAAAGCCCGGAACCAGAAGCCACATCACCTCGGCCTGAGTCAGCCTCACCGTGAGCGCGAGCGCGCCCGATGTCGCGGCGAGCACGTAGAGCATGAGCACCGCGCGCCGCTCCGACATGCCCAGGGCCACAAGCCTGTGCGAAGTGTGATCGCGCCCGCCCTGCGATATAGCACGCCCCGACAGCTTCCGGGTGGCCGTAACCACGCAGGTGTCGAATATCGGCAGAAGCAGTATCAGGACCGGCGACAGCAACACCGCAGTCAGGTTGCGAGAGCGTCCATAATCGCTCATAAGCGCCATCCCGCCGAGCGTGAACCCCAGAAACATCGATCCGCAGTCCCCCATGAAGATGGAGGCCGGGTTGAAATTGAATACGAGAAAGCCGAGCGCCGCGCCGCCAAGCAGCGCGGGCAGCATAGCCTCTGCCGTCTGCCCGTTCATCAGAAATGTGATCGTGAGAAACACGCAGGCGATGACCGCTATCCCGCCGGCCAGCCCGTCCATGTTGTCGAGCAGGTTGAGCGCGTTAGTTATCCCCACCAGAAAGAAGACTGTGATGATATTGTTCACCGCGACCGAGTCGGTCCAGGGCAGGTTCAGCCCGAAATAGACGACGGTGGCGGCGGCTATAAGCTGCAATATGAGCTTGGCGTACGGCTTTATGGGGCGAAGGTCGTCTACCAGCCCGACGATGAAAAGCAGCGTGCCCGAGGCGAGGACCGGGTATGCGGTCGAGATGCGCGGCGAAAAGCTGAAGTACCCGGCCATAAACGCCAGGTAGATGGCGACCCCGCCCAGCATCGCCGTAGGTCTTTGATGCCATCGGTCTTCTCTGGGCTTTGCCACTACACGGAAGCGGCGGGCGAACGCCTGGACTGCGAAGGTAAGAATCAGTCCAAAAAGCAGACTACCAACGATTCCCAGACTGAGCAGCATAATACCGATTCCCTCGCGCTAGAGTTGAACGCGCGCTACTACTCGTTATGATCAAGAAACATCTGCACCAGGGGTGTGCAATCAAGCTCCGCCGGGGTCCGGGGCCTCTCAGATCGGAAGCGAAAGTGAAGTGCCGAGCTTGTTGTTTAGCTTCGCCTTTTGATAATCGATGACGCTTGCAAGTATCTCGTCTAAAGAAAACCTGGGAGCATAACCGATCAATTCCTGTATCTTAGATATGTCGGGCACGCGCCGCATCATATCTTCAAACCCTTCTTCATAAGCCTCGTCATAAGGCACGAAGACTATACGCGAGCCTGAGCCGGTCATATATTTTATCCGTTCGGCAAGCTCTTTGATGGAGACCTCTTGATCGCTTCCAACATTATAGACTTCGCCTACCGCGCGGGGATGCTCGGCCAGCGCCATAAGCGCGCCCACCGCATCCGAAACATGCGTGAAGCACCGCGACTGCGACCCGTCGCCGAAGACGGTCAGGTCCCGGCCCGCAAGCGCCTGCGTGACGAAGTTCGGTATCACCATTCCGTAGCGGCCCGTCTGCCGGGGGCCGACGGTGTTGAACAGCCGCACTATCACGGTCGGAACCTTTTTCTCTTTCCAGTAGGCAATCGCCAGGAACTCGTCGATTGCCTTCGAGCAGGCATAACTCCAGCGCCCTTTGTTCGTCGGGCCCATGATGAGGTCGTCATCCTCGCGGAACGGTATGCGGTCCCTCTTGCCATATACTTCGGAGGTAGAGGTGATGAGCACGCGCTTGCGCTTCTTGGCGGCAAGGCTCAGCACGATCTCCGTCCCGCGAATGTTGGTCTCTATCGTCTTGACCGGGCTTTCGACGATCAGCCGCACCCCGACCGCCGCAGCCAGGTGGTATATGATGTCGCACAGGTCGACCAGCTCGGCGGTCAACTGGTAGTTGCTGAGCGTGTCGATGTGATAAGTGAGCCTGGGGTGGCCCTTCAAGTGGTTGATGTTTTCTATACTGCCGGTCGACAGATCATCGATGATATATACTTCATCACCCCGGTCGAGATGGCGTTCGGCCAGGTGCGAACCGATGAACCCTGCACCGCCGGTTATCAATATTCTCATTCCTGTGATTCCTCGTCCCGCCTATATTAACAGGACTCTCTTACGAGTCAATACTGATCCGCCGGTAGAAAGAAGCCAGAAGTCAGAAGCCTGAAGTCAGAAGAAAGAAGAGGTTGATCGCTAACCGGTTCATCACTGCGACTTCGTAATACTTTCCAGACTTCCGGCCTCCGAATTTCGGATCAGACAATTAATCGACACGGGTGAAAGGAGAGGATTGCATGAAAAAAACAGGCCGTGATTCGAGGATCAATCCACGGCCTGAGGAGGGGGGCAATTACAGGGGGCTTATTATTGCTTCTGCTCAGTCGGCTTGCTCTTCTTTACTTTGACCTGAAAGGTTATCAACCTCTCAACCTTTCCCGTGCAGGCCCTGGCCAGTATCCCTACCTGGTACCTGCCCGCATCTCCTGCCTGCGGGTTTATGTGAACGACGGCCAGCCCCGACACATATCCCTTCTCTCTATTCTCGCTGCGATAAACGGACGAGATTCGTATGAAGTCAGGCGGGACGGAGAGAAACTCGAAGCCCGTCTCTCCCTCGTCTTCAAGCATGCAGGTGGCATTCACCACTATCACCAGCGAATCGCCTTCTCGGACAGTGAAGCTCTCTTTGTCGGGGGTTATAAACGGAGGCGCTATCGACGTCATCTGTACGGGGCTGCTGTCCTGGTCCTGACCGCCGACTGATGCCTGCGCGTCAGAGCCGATAGCCAATGAAAAAATAGCGAGCGCGAGAATTACGATAGAGACTGTTCTTATGATTTTCATGACCATTCCTCTGTCACGGGAAATACATGAATAAAGCGGCGGGGATTCCAAAAAGATTGGGGATTGGACGGGATCAACGGGATTTACAGGGATTGATTCCGTAAATCCTGTTGATCCCGTCTGTTCTTTCCGTAAGCGAGCTTTTTATACAGCCTCTCCGTATCGAGCAGGAGCCGCTCTCTCGACAGCCGCGACCTGACAAATGCGCGACCGCGCTCGCCCATATCGCGGCGGGCTTCCGGTCTTTCGATCAGATACTTTAACGCGCGGGCGAACGCCTCTACATCCTTGCTCGGAGCGGTGACGCCGTGGTCCCAGATAGAGAACCCCTCGTCTTGCTTGCGGCGCTCGCCCATTATATCTATGACGCCCCCGACTTCAGTCGTCGCCACGACGCGCCCGCAGCTCATCGCTTCTATAAGGGTGAGCGGCGTCCCCTCGTTGAGCGACGTGAGGGCCACTATATCGAGGTCGGCATAAAGCGAAGGCGCGTCCTTGCGGAACCCTGCGAACGTGACGCGGTCGGATACGGCGAGGCTTGCCGCGAGCCTTTCAAGCTCAGGGCGAAGGTGGCCGTCGCCTATTACTACAAGCCGGATGGCCGGACCGCTCTTTGCGAGGCTGTCGTTTAATCGCGCCACTGCCTCAAGCGTCATCGCATGGTTTTTCACCTCGCAGAGGCGGCCTACGATCCCTAAGAGTATCTCGTCATCCTCGAGGCCCAGCTCTTCTCTCAAACGCCCGGAGGGGCGCGAGAACTCGTCGAAGTCTATCCCGAGCGGAATCACCTCGAACTGAGCGGGGCGGCCAACGCGGAACTCTTCGTTTATCTCGCGCCGCTGCTGCTCGCTTATAGTAACGATCCGGTCGGTGACGAGCGCGAGCGCGCGCTCGATAGCCAGAAAGATGCCGGTCTTTGCCGCACCGTAGTAGCTGTGAAAGATGTGCCCGTGAAATGTATGGACTATGCGACAGCGGCGGGGCCGCAGCCAGAGCGCGGACGGAGTCAGCCATTTATAGAGGGCGGCGGCGATACGGCCCGTCGCGCCGGCCTTCGCTTTATGGGTGTGGACTATCTGCGGCTTCAGCCTGAGCAGATGTCCGAGCAGCTTTGCGATGACCACTATGTCGCGCGGGCCAGGCTCGCGGCTCATCTCCTTTATAGTGACGGGCGAGACGCCCGCCGAGCGCGCGAAATAACTCATATCGCCCTCGCCCGGTGGGACTGTGCCCGTTATGAGAACCGTCTCGAACCTTTCAGGGTCGAGCCCCGCCGAGAGCCACGCGACGTGTTTGGCCGGGCCGCCTATATTCAGCCGGTCGATTATGCGAACCACCCGCACCCTCTCGCTTTGCACGTCCGGCTTGCTCATGGGCATCACTATAAATAAGAAGCCAGAATTCAGAAGCCAGAAGCCAGAATCTTTCACCTCATTTCT
>DASTET010000286.1:0-8709 GCA_035709445.1 Blastocatellia bacterium
GTCGTCCCGCAAAACGTCACGCTCACGGCTGAGGACGGAGTTAAATTTAATAACCAGTTGTTTCTGCCTGAAGGGATAAGGCCCGGCGAGCGCAGGCCCGCCCTCATCTTCGTTCACGGCGGCCCGCAGCGCCAGATGCTGCTCGGATACCACTACCGCCACTTCTATCACATGGCCTACGCGATCAACCAGTACCTTGCGAGCCGCGGTTATGTGGTGTTGTCGGTCAACTATCGCAGCGGGATCGGCTACGGTAAAAAGTTCCGGAATGCAGAGAAGAGAGGCCGGAACGGGAATTCCGAATACCAGGACGTGCTGGCAGCGGGCAAGTACTTACAGGGCCGCGCAGATGTCGACCCGAAGCGAGTAGGGATATGGGGGCTCTCTTATGGCGGCATTCTTACGGCGCAGGCGCTTGCGAGAAACTCCGACATCTTCGCCGCCGGAGTAGATATAGCAGGCGTTCACCTGTGGGGCAGTTCTATCGATCCGAAAACGGTCGCCTACCAGTCCTCTTCAATCTCGCAGATAGAGAAATGGAAATCGCCGGTGCTGCTCGTTCACGGCGATGACGACCGAAACGTGGCGTTTTCACAGACGACGGGTCTGGTTCAGCTCCTGCGGGCGCACGGAGTGCATCACGAGCTGATAGTCTTCCCCGACGAGGTTCACGATTTCCTCGTGCATAAAAAATGGTTGATAACCTTCAATGCGATGGATGATTTCTTCGCGCGCTTCCTCAAGCACAACGGAGTTTGAAATGCCCTGTCCAGGGCCATTCGACTCTCGGTCGAGACAGAGCATGCGAACCACAGAGGATTGATTATTCCTCTGTGGTTACTTCGACGTAGCTGACAGATTATCAATCGGCCCCGACAGGTTCGAGCGATTCGGGCGCTGCGCCTCTTTCGGTCTCCTTAACATCCGCCTTCTCGCGCAGGCCGCGCTCTTCGATCATCGTATAGATGGTCGGTATGAAGAGCAGCGTGATAAGGGTCGAGGTTATGAGCCCGCCTATCACCACGCGCGCCATCGGAGCCTGGACCTCAGCGCCTTCACCGAACCCGAGCGCCATCGGCACGAGCCCAAGCACCGTCGTCAGCGTGGTCATAAGTATGGGTCTGAGTCGCCTGCGCCCGGCCAGCTCGACCGCATGCCTGAGGGCGAGCTTGTCGCGCCGCCTGAGCAGGTTGGTGTAATCGATCAGGACTATGGCGTTGTTGACCACAATTCCGGCGAGCATGATCGTGCCTATGAAGGCCTGTATGTTGAAAGTGGTATTTGTGAGAAACAGCATCAAGGCGATGCCTATCGCGGCGAGTGGTATCGAGAAGAGGATGATCAGCGGGTCGCGCAGGGATTCGAACTGCGCGGCCATGACCATGTAAACGAGGATGATCGCCAGTATCAGACAGAACATCAGCTCGTTAAAAGATTTCTGCTGTTCTTCATACTCGCCGCCGTAATTGAAAGAGAACTGGCTGGGCAAGACCATCCCGCTCAGCCTCTCATCTATGTCCCGCATGATCGAGCCGAGGTCCCGGCCCGTATAGCCTGCCGCAACGGTGATTATGCGTTCCTGGTCCTGTCGCTCTATGGAGACGGGGCCTTCGCGGCGCTGCATCCTTACGAGGCTCCCTATAGGGACGGACTGGCCTGAAGGGGTTACGACGGGGACATGGTTTATCTGCTCTATGTTCGCCCGTTCTTCTTCGTTGAGCCGGACCAGTATATCGAACTCGTCGCCCTGCTGCCGGAACTGGCTTGCGCGGCGACCGCCTATGACGGCCTCAAGCGTGTCGGCCACTTCAGAGGCGTTTATGCCGAGGCTTGCGGCCTTGACGCGGTCGACCCATATCTTCATCTCGGGCATCCCCTCGCGGCGGCTGATCCTGGCGTCGGTCACGCCGGGAACCGACTCGATGACGTCCTTGACCGTCTTCGCCAGGTCGCTTGCGACGACCATGTCATAGCCGCGTATCTCAACAGAGACGCGATCGCTTCCGCCGCCCGCCATTATCCTCGTCATAAATGAGCCGCCGCCCGCCCTTGCTCTCGCCATCAGCCCCGGCTGTATATTTATCCTCGACCTGAGCGCGTCGGCTATCTCCTGGCTCGACCGGTCCCGCTTCGATTTATCGACCAGCTTGAGGCGAATCTCCGACTGGTGCGTGTTGGATGACATCCACCCGCCGCCGCCCACTTCGGTAAGCGTATGCTCGGTCTCGGGCACCTCGCGGCGCAGTATCTCTTCGACGCGCCTCGTCACCTCGTCGGTGGCCTCCACTCTGGTCCCGGAAGGCATCTCAAGGTCGACGCGGACCTCGCCTTCGTCGGTTTCGGGCATCATCTCAAACCCGATCAAAGGCACAAGCGCCATGCTGCCTGCAAACATGATGACCGCGCCCATCACCACCGATTTTCTATGCGCGAGCGACCACTGAATGGCTCGCTGGTATCGCTCGTCGAGACCGTCGAGCATCCTCCCGCTTGTCACAATAAACCTGCTCATCAGTGGGTGTGATCTCGCATCAGGCGGGCGGACCCTCAGGTACTTCGCGCAGAGCACGGGGATGAGGGTCAAAGCGACGAGCAGCGAGCAGGCCAGCGAGAAGCTCACGACGTAGGATAGCTGCATGAACATTATGCCGGTCATCCCCGTGAGGAATACGAGCGGCACGAAGACGGCGACCGTCGTGAGCGTGGAGGAGACGATGGCCGATGCGACTTCGCTGCTGCCGAGGACCGCGGCCTCTTTATGAGAGAGCCCGCTCTCCCTGTGCCTGAAGATGTTTTCGAGCACAACTATCGCGTTATCGACGAGCATACCTACGCCGAGCGCCAGAGCGCCGAACGACATGGTGTTGAGCGTGAAGCCGTAAAAATACATCAGCGAAAATGTGCCGATGACGGCGACCGGGATGGCGACGGCCACTATGAGCGTGCTGCGGAAATTGCGGAGGAAGAGCAGCAATATCATGACGGCCAGGATCGCGCCCGATATGGCCGAGGTCCGGACGTTGTCGATGGAGCGTTGAATAAACGTGGATGTATCGATGATCGGCCAGATATTCACATCGGGGAAAGCCTTGTGAATCCGCTCGATCTCTTCCTTAGTCTTTTCAGCGACGGCGACTGTGTTTGCCCCTGACTGCTTGCGAATGGCGAGCCTGAGGCCGGGGCGGTCGTCGACGCGAACCATCTGGCGAATCTCTTCATGCGTGTCTTTGACATCGGCGACGTCCTTCAGGTAAATAGGGATGCCGTCACGCGAGGTCACCACCACGTTGCGTATCTGCTCTACATTATCGAACTCGCCTTCGGTGCGGAGCAGCACTTCATACTTGCCCTCGTCCATAGGCCCAACGGGGCGGTTCTGGTTCTCGCGGCGAAGGATGTCTGTGATCTGATTGACGGAGAGGTTGTAGGAGCGCAGTTTATCGATAGAGAGGTTGATGTGTATCTCGCGCCGCACACCGCCGCGTATATCGACTGCGGCAACGCCGGGGACGCGCTCTAGCCGAGGCTGAATCTCGTCTTCGATAAAGGTGCGCATCTCGCGCGGGTCACGGTCTCCTGAGACTGCCAGAAAGAGTATAGGGAACTGCGATACGTCGAACTTGAATATGGTAGGCGGCTCCACCTCTTCAGGGAGCGAGCCGCGCACACGATCCACGCGCGTGCGGATCTCGTTTGCGGCTTCATCGAGATTGACCCCCCAGTCGAAGCTCACGCGCACGGTGCTCGATCCTTCCGACGATGTGGAGTTTATGCGATAGACGCCGGGCGCGGAAGTGAGCGCCGCTTCCATCGGGCGGGTGACAAGGTTCTCGACCTCTTCGGGCGCAACGCCAGTGTATCCGGTCCTGACCGTGATTGTGGGGTTTTGAACATCCGGCATAAGATCGACCGGCAGCCGCGAGAAGGCTATAGCGCCGAGCAGCACGAGCACGGAGGTGATCATGTATATAGTGATAGGACGACGCACGGAAAAAGCTGGCAGACTCATCTGATACCTCTATCTGAACTCTGGTTACTCATTTCTTGCTTCCATCACCCTGACGCGGTCGCCTTCTTTGACGAGGTTGGCCCCGCGCGTTATAACGGTCTCACCTTCTTTCAGCCCGTTGATGACTTCGACCCTGTCCTCCTGAGTCAGCCCCGTCTCTACCGGGCGGAAGCGGGCCGTATCACCCTCCAGCAGGTAGACGCCGGGCTGGTCCCCGCGATACACGAGCGCGTCGCGCGGCACGAACGTCGTTTCGCGTGTCGTCCCGAGGTCCAGCTCTGCCCGAGCGAACATCTCGCCTTTGAGGACACCGCCCCGGTTTTGTATCTCGATCTCTACGACTCCGTTGCGGGTCTGAGGGTCGAGCAGCGGCGAAATCCTCATGACGCGGCCCTGAAACTGTTGACCGGGCAGGCTGTCAAGCGTCACCACGGCAGTGGTGCCGGGTTTGATGCGCGCTATATCGCGCTCGGCGGCGTTGGCGTTGATGACCATTGTGCTGAGATTGACCACGGTGACTATGGCGGTTGAAGGATTCGCCATAGCGCCCACGTCGACGTGCCGCTTTGCAATAAATCCGGACATAGGCGCATACACGCGCGTCTGTCCGTGGCGTATGTTCAGCTCGCGCTGCTCGGCCTCAGACTGGCGGCGCTGCGCGAGGGCAAGCTCTAATTGCGATTGCGCGACCCTGTAGCGGGTCTGTACCTCTTCAAACTGCTGGCGCGAGACCAGCCCTGCATCCATCAACTGCTTATTGCGGTCGAGTTCCGCCCTGGCATTTTTCAGCTCGGCCTCGCGCTGCGACACGGCGGCCTCTCCGACGGCTATTGAAGCCTTTGCGCGCTCTACCTGCTGGCCCAGCTCGGCGTCATCTATAACCGCTATAAGCCCGCCCCGCTGTACGGCCTGCCCCGTATCGACGGCGATCCGGGTGATCCGCCCGGTAAGCTTGGGCATCACATCGACCTGTTCTTTAGCCTTGAGCGCCCCCGTAAGGGCGATCTTCTCATTCATCTGACCGCGAGATGACACGCCGGTTTGGACGGTCGGCATGCGCATCCCGCCCCCACCTCCGGCCTGCTGCGATTCCGATTCTACGGCCTCGAAAACCCTGAATCCTAATAACCCCAAAAGGACTGCAACAAATGCGATGATGAGGAGATGCTTGGTCTTTAACTTTTTCAACATTAATCTATCCCTGGGTATAACCTCTACCCTACTCTTTTACGGTTCCGGCTGGTCCACAGTTACCAGAAAGGTAACCGCTGGAATATTATAACAATTTATCTGGTCATCCGAACAACTCTATGCCTGAAGCCGTGGCGCGGTAATACTCAGAACGGGTAATAAATGATCAGGGGTTGAAAAAACAGCCTGGGCGCGGCCCGCATGCTGTTTAATTCGGAAAATCAAAATGCTAGAATCAGGCCGCCGGAACTGTTGCCGTGCGGGCCTCTAGAATCGGACCAATACATAGGACTTGCTGCGTTAGGGATTAGAGGAGATGAACAGCCAAATCTCAAAGAGATCATTAAACCCCCGGCTGCTCTATGTCGAAGACGATGAGGATTCCTGTGCGGCGCTCGCCTCCCTGCTAAGGATGTCGAACTATGATGTGGTCACCGCCAATACTGTTGCCGAAGGTTTGCGACTTGCTCAGGAAGAAGCCTTCGACCTTATAATCCTGGATAACTGGTTCAAGCAGAGCAGCGGAGTCGAACTCTGCCGTAGAATCAGGGAGTTTAATTCTGAGATTCCGATCCTGTTCTATTCAGCCGCAGGTTACGAAACCGATATCAGCAGCGGCATGGGCGCCGGGGCCGACGACTATATAGTCAAGCCGGATTTCGAGCAGTTCAAGCAGTCGCTGGTCCGGCTTCTCAGCCTGGGGCACAGGAGGCGGTCTTGACTTGGAGCGCGCCGCTTGATTCGTTCAGGTCGTTCACAGGCCAATATTATATTGCTTGAGGGTGGAGGGAGGTAGTTATGAAGGTCACTATGATCTCCCATGCCTCCGTCCTTATCGAAGACGGCCCCGTCGCGCTTCTCGCGGACCCCTGGTTTATGGGAGAGGTCTTTAACGAGTCGTGGTCTCTGCTCTGCCCGCCCGCGCTGACGCCCGACGCCCTACAGGGGGTGACCCACATCTGGATATCGCACGAGCATCCGGATCATCTACACTTCCCGACATTGAAGTCGATCCCGGCGGAGCAGAAAGCGACGATCACGCTGCTTTATCAGCGGCACTTCTCGACGCGAGTGTATGAGGCGCTATCGCGCCTCGGCTTTGGCCAGGTGATCGAGCTCCCCTTAAACCGCTGGTTCGACCTCGGCGGCGACGTCGCCGTCATGTGCTGCTCGGTCGGCACGGTCGATTCCTTACTTGCGGTCAGGACGGCGACCGGGACAGTGCTCAATGTGAACGACTGCGTGATAGGTCCGGGGGCCGCCCGCGTCGCGGCCAGGCGAATAGGTCCGGTCGATATTCTGCTGACGCAGTTTTCCATCGCCAACTGGGCGGGAAACCCGGATCAAACGGAAGTCGCCGCCCCCGATCAGGTTCTCAATCGAGCTCGGCTTTACATCGACAGCTTCAAGCCGAAGGTGACCATTCCCTTTGCAAGCTTCGTCTACTTCAGCCACGACGAAAACCGCCATATGAACGGCTGGATTAACACGCCCGCCCGCGTCATCGAGCGACTCGATGGCGCCCCCACCCGTTTGCAGTTTTTATACAACGGCGATAGTTGGTCGAGTCAGGAGGGCTTCTGCCTGTACGGCGACCCTCTCGAACTTTTCCAGGCGGACTTTGAGAAGATCGCACACCTTCCATATCGCTCCCACCCGTCGTGTTCGCGGGAAGAGCTGGTCGAGCTGGGACAGCGGCTGGTCGACGAAGTCCGCCCGCGTTTCCCCCGATTTTTGCTGCGCGGGGTCGCGCCCGTCCATTTTTATATCGAGGATCTGAACGCCGCCTTGTGTTTCGATCTGCGCCGGGGGACTGTCGAAGCCGAGGAGCGGGCAAGGAGCCAGTGCGATATTGCGCTGCACTCTCAGGCGCTGTGGTTCGCGTTCAAGTTCACCTGGGGATTCGGCACGCTGGAAGTCTCCGGGCGCTACACTCGGATCAACCCGAAAGTCGATAAGCGTGCCCTTTATCTGTGTCACCTTTATTCAACGGATATCCATTTCCAGGGACTGCCGCGCCGTCTCGCGCAGCGCCGCGTCTGGAGCTTCTGCTGGACAAAACGGCACGAGGTCCTCAATCGACTGCTCGGCAAATAATGAATTAGCGACCGCCCGTTCGCAAATATTTACAATTTTATTGCGAGTGGGCCTCAGGTATCGACCGCCTCCCCCTGGCTCTGTTACCCTCATATTGTAGCTTATATAGACTGAACGAACATCGGGTATGGGTTGCGACCGGCAGTTTCTTCAAGGCATCCTCAAGAAATCAGGTTTAAGGCCCTGTCATCCGAATCGAGACATGTTACGGCCTCCGGCCAGAACAAGTGGGGGTGTCCCTCATGAAGTTAAACGAACGCTTTTCTTCAGTGCTTCGACCTGCGCAATCAAGAAAACCAAAAACAAAAAAGCTGCTCTCGTCAGGCACAGCGACGCTGGCTTTGACGGCGCTTCTGTGGGTGTTCATAGCTACGAAGGAATCGCCGTTGCCGCGCGCAGTGCGCGTCGGGGCCGGAGAGCCCGACACGATCGAACAGCCGTATGAGACTGCGCCGCGCGGGCTGAGCCGCCAGCGCAAGGACTTCGATAAGGCGCTCGGCATACTCGAAAACGCCGCTTCGAGCGACGAGCGGTTGAGCAGTTATTTCACCCGTTTGCAGAAGCGCGTCCGGGGCAAAGCGTCCATGCCTGAAATCGGTTCGGGCGTTCGCGTGATCGAGCGCGAAACTGAGGACGATCAGGTTGTCGTGATGGAGCCGCTCTCGGCCAGAGGTGAGAGCGAGGCGGCCCCGGACCAGTCCCCGATAAAAAATGTGTTGGCTAAGCTGAAAGGGTTTATGGGCAGCCCGATGGTGGAAGATTCTCGGACAGCCGATCCTGCCCCCGCTGCCGAGATAAAGGTTGCAGCAGACCGCGAACAGGCGGCAGACTCATACCTCCTGACCGTCGGCGATGTGACATTTGAGATGAACCCCGCCATTGAGAGGTGGATAGACTACTACACTGAGAGCCAGCGCGGGCGGCAGACCATGCAGATTGGCATCAACCGTAGCGGCTCCTATTTGGATTTGGCTCGCGCCGAGTTCCAACGGTTGGATGTGCCGGAAGACCTCGTGTGGCTGGCGCATGTTGAAAGCGTATGGCATATGACTGCAATGTCGCCTGCGGCTGCCGGCGGGCTGTGGCAGTTCATACCGAGTACTGCGAAGGATTACGGGTTAACCGTCAGCCAGCAGTATGACGAAAGATTAGACCCCGTAAAGCAGACGAGGGTCGCCGCCGAGTATCTGCGCGATCTGTACACCATATTTGGCGATTGGGCGCTGGCAATGGCTGCTTATAACTGCGGAGAGCCGCGAGTTATGCAGGCCATAGTAAGAAACGGGAGGGCCGACTTCTGGGAATTGCATCAGAAACAACTCCTCCCGCGAGAGACGTTAAACTATGTTCCGAAGATCCTGGCGGCGATTGAGGTCGCCAGCCGGGCCGAAAGCTACGGGTTTTCGTCAGAC
>DASTET010000287.1:0-4567 GCA_035709445.1 Blastocatellia bacterium
GCTGGGCGAGGGCGAGAAGGGTTATGTTATCGGTGCTGCCGTCATTGCTTTCGATGTTCATCCCGCGAGGAGTCTTTGTCACGACGGTGAAAGCCTGGAGCGCGACGTTGCCCTCTATCAGGCGGGGGACGTCAACATGTCCGCGCTCGGCGCGCTCGTTGAGGTCGCGGTCCCACAGCAGCGAGTCGGCGTGGAGGTCGGCAATCAATATCCTTTCATGAAGCTCGTGAGCGCGGCTTGAAGCCTCGTATGGAGGCGGGTTGAGGGTGACGTTCATGCTCTGCTCGACACGAGCGGGCACGACGAAGAAAAACAGGCCGAGCCCTATCAGCAGGATGATGAGCAGGCCGATCAGTATCTTCTTTTTCATCTGCGAGGTCTTTCAGGCGGCGCTCAGGGCGCGGCATCCGCGATCACGCCGGCGACATGCCCGTCGCGGGCGGCGCGAAGCCTATCGAATTCTGCCGCCACGTCTTCGTCCGAGGCGCTCAGCGCATCCAGATCGACGTCGGCAAGCTCGATGATGCCCATGTCGGCGAAGGCTTTTTGAATGCGCTCGCCCCACAGCCCTATGTTCCGAATGGTCGGGACGATTCGGGTGAAGAGGCGCCTGGTGTACTCCATCATGAAGGGCGACTGGCGGACATAACTAACGCAGTCGTCGAGGTCGAAGCCGAGCCGCTCCCATATCTCTTCTCCCATGAAGCGGTCGCGCATAAGATAGCAGGCTTCGACGGCGAACTCTTCGCGCTCGTCCATCTCTTTCTCGGTCAGTTGCGGATAGTAATCGCGCAGGGCCAGGCGACCGAAGGCGACGTGGCGCGCTTCGTCCTGCATCACGTAAGCGTTGATGGCTTTGCCGAGCGGCTCGGTGGCAAGGTCCCTGATCGTGCCGAACGCCGCGAGCGCAAGCCCCTCGATGATGACCTGCATCGCCAGGTAAGTGAAATCCCATCGAGAGTCTGTTATGCCCTGTTCGAGCAGCGTCTTCAGGTGAATATTGATCGGGTAGGCCATCTGTATCTTCTCGCGCAGGTAACGCGAGTAGACTTCGACGTGGCGGGCTTCGTCTATAACCTGCGTGGCGGCATAAAACTTCGAGTCGATGTCCGGCACCGTCTGCACGATCTTGGCGGTGCAGATGAGCGCGCCCTGCTCGCCGTGAAGGAACTGGGAGAATCGCCACGCTTCGAGGTGATGGCGGACCTCGGCCCTGCCCTTCTCATCGAGTTTTTCCCATGTGCGCGACCCGTGTATTGGAATGTAATAATCGGGGAAGCCGAGCGGGTTCGACAGGTCAACCTCCTGCGACCAGTCGATCCGCTCTGTGGCGTTCCACTGTTTGTTCTTGCCCTTTTCGTAAAGCGCGAGCAGCTTCTCGCGGCCCGAATCGTAATCCCAGTTGAAGATAGTCGCGGCCTCACTGCCGGGGACCGCCCACTCTGTCTGCTCGATCGGCAGCGTATAGATCCGTCTGCTCATGTGGAGTTGCTCCTATAAGGGTTATCAGGAAAGAATCTTCCACGACCGAGGGTATGTGTTTTGGCCGGTCAAGTCAATATGAACCGGCACCGCCTGTTTGCACGTATAAGACGGCGGTGGTATTTAGCTTCATATCGTTTCCGAGTACGAGAGGAGAAAATCGAATGAATCGAATTCGCTCATTCATAAGGCTCACTTTTGCCATTATGGTCATTGCCGTTACTATGGTCTCAGCGCCCGCTTACGGCGAGTCCGACAAGATAGACGAATACGTAGAGGCCGAGATGAAGAAGCAGCGCATACCCGGACTGTCGCTTGCCGTCGTAAAGAACGGGGAGGTGATCAAGGCGAAAGGGTACGGGCTTGCAAACGTCGAGCTGAACGTCGCGGCCACGCCGGAGACCATCTACCAGTCGGGATCGGTCGGCAAGCAGTTCACGGCGATGGCCGTCATGATGCTGGTCGAGGAAGGCAAGCTCAGTCTCGAAGACAAGATCGGCAAATACATCGACTCTGCGCCTGAGACATGGAAAGAGATAACGATAAGGCATCTGCTCAACCACACATCGGGGATAAAGAACTACAGCCCGCTCGACCTCAACTACCGGCTCGACTATAGCGACGAAGAGCTTATAAAGAAGGCGGCCTCATTCCCCCTCGATTTTGCGCCCGGCGAAAAATGGAGCTACAGCAACACCGGGTATATCCTGCTCGGGATAATCATCAACAGGGCGAGCGGGATGTTTTACGGAGATTACCTGAGCGAGCGTGTATTCAAGCCGCTGGGGATGACGACGGCCCGCGTCATTACCGAAGCCGACATCGTGCCGAATCGCGCCGCCGGGTACCGTGTGGTAAAAGGCGAGTTGAAGAACCAGCAGTACGTTTCGCCCTCGCTGAACCGCACTGCTGACGGCAGCCTCTATCTCTCGGTACTCGACATGGCGAAGTGGGACGCCGCGCTCTATACGGAGAAGCTGCTCAAGCGCGCGAGCCTCGACCTGATGTGGACGCCGGTGAAGCTCAACGGCGGGAAGACGCAATCTTACGGGTTCGGCTGGGCGATGGGCGAGATTCGCGGGCGCCGCGTCATAGAGCACGGCGGCGCGTGGCAGGGGTTTACTACACATATCGCTCGCTACGTCGACGACCGTCTGACGGTCATCGTGCTTACCAACCTCGCAGGCGCAAACCCGACGGCGATAGCGCGCGGCGTGGCTGGTTTGTACAATCCCGACCTCCGCCCTCCCGACCGCAAGTTTATAAAGATCGATCCGAAGGTCTTTGACGACTATGCGGGCGAGTACCAGCTTGCGCCAAACTTTACCCTGACCGTTAGCAGAGAGGGCGAAAAGTATTTTATTCAGGCGTCGAGACAGCCTAAGGTCGAGCTTCTCGCCGAGTCGGAGACAAAGTTCTTTATACCGGCAGTCGAGGCGGAGGTAAGATTTGTCAAAGATGAAAAGGGGCAGGTGACTCACCTCCTCCTCTTTCAGGGAGGCGAGACGGAAGCGAAGAAGATCAAGTAAGAGCAGTCTGGCGCGTCTGGCGCGTCCCGCTCTTGACTGTGCTGGCTGCTTTGCATTATCTCATTCAAGCGATGTCTGTCATTAGAGCGACTCGCTAGACTCGCCAGACTGTTTTTGGAGGAGAAATCGCCATGAAGAGAGTATCGGCCTGCATAGCAGCCGCGGTCATCGTCTTAACGGCTCTTCCAGGCGTCTTCGCGCAGAAGAAATATACTATCGAGCAGTTCCTGAGCCCCGCCTATCCGTTCGAGCTTGTTTCAGCCGCAAAGTCTGACCGCATAGCGTGGATCGCGTACGAGCGCGGCTTGCGAAACGTCTACACGGCAACGGCGCCGGATTTTAAACCGGTGCGTTTGACCGCGAACCTTGAAGACGACGGCAACGACCTGTCGACGCTGAGCATATCGGATGACGGCTCTGTCGTTGTTTTTATCCAGGGTCATATGCCGAACCGTGAAGGCTGGGTTGCCAACCCGTCGAGCAACCCGGAAGGCGCAGAGCGCTCGGTCTGGGCGACGAGGACAACAGGCGGAAAGCCATGGAGAGTCGCCGTGGCAAACAACGCGGTCCTCTCACCCGACGGCGAGTGGGTGCTCTATACAAAAGACGGCCAGATATACAGGGCGTCAGCAGGCCCGCAGAAGGGCATCTCGAAAGGCGATAAAGAGAGGCCTCTCTTCAGGGCATTCGGCAGTAACGGCAGCCCTCGCTGGTCTCCCGACAGCACCAGGATAGCCTTCGTAAGCAATCGCGGCGATCACAGCTTCATCGGCATATACGATGTTATGAAGCGCAGGATCACTTATCTCTCGCCGAGCGTGGACCGCGACACGAGCCCTGCATGGTCGCCTGATGGAAAGAGCGTCGCCTTTATTCGCAGGCCCGGCGCGACCTTCGGACAGCAGATACAGCAGGCGGCCAATCCGCCCGGACCCGGCCAAAGAGCGCAAGGCAGGCCCGAAGAAGGCGGTCAGAATCAGCCGCCCGCCGTCAAGGGCCTGACTCAGGCGACATTCAAGGGCGGTTATACGCTCTCTTTCTGGGCTGCCGATGCGGCGACCGGACACGCGCGCGAGTTCTGGCATAACGCCCCCGATGACAGGTCATTCACTTTCGTCAACAGCATTCAGTGGGCAGGCGATAACGTCATCTTCGCGGCTGAGCCCGAAGAGTGGATTCGCTATTACTCCGTCCCCGTCGCCGGCGGCAAATCGGAGCCTGTTGCGCTTACGCCGGGCGAGGGCATGGCCGAAATGATCGCGGTCTCAAGCGACGGGAAGCAGCTTTATTATTCGACAAACGCAGGCGACATAGACCGCCGCCATATATGGAAAGTTCCGACCTCGGGCGGGACAGCGATTCAGTTGACATCGGGAGAAGGGATCGAAACCTATCCCGTGACGCTGGCTTCAGGCGACAGGATAGCCGTTTTGAGCGCCGGCGCAAAACAGCCACAGTCGGTCGCGCTGCTGTCTTCAAGCGGGGGAATACCGCGCGTAATCTTTCCCTCGCTCGCCGGTGAGTTTCCGACCGGCGCTCACGTCGTCCCGCAAAAC
>DASTET010000288.1:0-5411 GCA_035709445.1 Blastocatellia bacterium
CCGCCATCGACACCAAGAAAATACTTCGCCTCGGCGGGCGCGATCTTTTCATCAGGATCAAGCGAAGCGGTCACTCTTCTTTCCGGGGCGTGCGCTGACTGACATGCAGAGAGTTCAGGCATAAACTTACTTCCTGTCTATTTCAACTCCGGCGAGCCGATGACGTTTATAGTCTTTATCTTGTGTTGCAAGTCTGGCTATGAATCTCTTTAAGGGTCGCCGGGTTATACATTCCGAGTACATCATACGGTATGGAAACCTAAGGTTGTTATAAACCCAAAAGAGAGAGTTGTACAACGAATTGTTTTTATGGAAACGATAACCGATCGTTATGCTCGTACTCTGTGACCTGATCTTGGAAATGTGATAGGTGAGACTCTGTTAGCCCTGGCTGTTCCCATTGCCTTTACTTCTTTTTACTTTTCCGTCGCGCCAGAGCACTCCTCGAAGCATTTCGGCCAGCCCCTGATCCCCTTTTCGCTCCAGCCGCTCGATCATCGATGTCACGTGAGCCGCCGCTTCTTCAGGCTGTTTCGGCGCGCGGCGCTTTCTTCCATCCGCCAATCCTGCTTCGATCAGGACAGCCGATACATACTGCCTGCTCACTCCCATCTCCCTGCATATCTCCGCGTATGTTTTTCCCTCTCTCTTAAGGTCCGCTATCTTTGCCTTGAAGGCGCGGCTTTCGTGATTATTTCTCTTCTTTCCCGCCATAATGACCGATACTCGCGCTGTGTAATGGCTTTCATAGGGGCGGATCGAGCCCATTGCGCTTACAAAAGAATTGAGACCCGTGGCGATGGAAAAATACAAAGGGAGAGATTTTTTTATTTGAATTAATAATGTAACTACTCAGCCTAAAAGCCGCGTAGCGGCCTCCTCTCGATAGCAATAAAGCATAGAAGTAATACCTCGCTCCGTAGGAGCCACCTCTATTGAATGCTCGACAGGTAGCTCCTACGGAGCCGGGAATTCCTGCTAAACCGCGTTGCTATCGAGAGGCCGCCCCTTCGGGGCTTAGCAGTTACATAATAATTCGGTCACAGGATTCTATAGAGAGCGCGGTATCCTCTCAGTCGGCTGCCGACGCAGGTTCTGATGACTTCGCCCCCGTTCCGGGATTGCGCCACTCTTCAAGGGTATGGCTTATCGTGTCGCGCAAGCCCTCGCTCAGCTCATAAAGCGCGGGCAGGGCCACGAGGGTCAGAATTGTTGAGGTGATAAGCCCGCCGATCAGCGCAATCGCCATCGGCTGCTGCAACTCCGCGCCAGCGCCCCAGCCTATCGCTATCGGGAGCACGCCCAGACCTGCCGAGGCCGCCGTCATCAGCACCGGTCGCATTCGCGTGTGAGCGCCGAGATAGAGCGCATCTCGTAAACTGCGCCCTTCTGCTCTCATCTGGTTCACGTACTCCACCAGAATCAGCCCTTTCTGCACCGAGAGGCCGAAGTGCGCGAGCAGCCCTATGATCGAGGACACGTTTAGCGTCGTACCGGTTACCCAGAGCGCGATGAAGCCGCCCGCAAGCGCAAGCGGGATTGTTGCGATGACAAGCAAGGCCTGGGTGATTGACCGGAATGCCAGATAAAGCAAAAGGAAGACAAGCAGCCCGGAGATTATGAACGCGCCGGTAAGCTCTCCGGCCAGCTCCTGCTGCCGCTCATATCCGCCGCCATAGCTTATGAAGTAGCCTTCTGGCAGCTTGAGCCCTGCGAGCCTCTGGTTTATGTCCTTGACGACGGAGCCGATGTCGCGCCCCTGTACGTTCATCGAGACCTGGATTCGCCTGACCTGGTCCTCACGCTTGATTGCTGCCGGTCCGCGCTGTACGCGCACGTCGGCTATGTCGCTGAGCGGTATTTTGTGGCCCGTCGCCGTATCAATCATCAGGGTCGCGAGTTTTTCAGGCATGTCCCTGTACTGCTCGTGCAGCCTTATCACGACCGGGTATTCTTTGATCTGGTCCTTGATGACCGTTGTTACCTCGCGGCCTCCGAGGAGCGCCTCGACCGTATGACCGATCTCGCCGGGGTTGAGCTCGTAACGGGATGCACGCTCGCGGTTTATATCGATGACGACCTGCGGCACACCTTCTAAGGACTCGAGCCGCACGTCGACGACTCCGGGGATCGTCTCGACAATCCTTTTCACCTCGGCGCCTTTCTGCGAAAGGGTTTCGAGGTTGCTCCCGAAGACCTTCACGGCAAGCGCCGCAGACGTGCCTGAGATCGATTCGTCTATGCGCATGTTCAGAGGCGTTGTGATTGAAGAGGCGATGCCGGGGACTCTCTTCACCTGTTCGCGGACCCATTCTTCAATCTCAGGGATGCTTTTTTGCCTTTGCTTGCGCGGGACGAGCTGCAAGTATATCTCGGAGCTATTGACCGGCATCGGGTCTTCCGAGTTCTCCGCCCGGCCGACCGGCTGAATGACGGCGGCAACGTCTGGCCCGCCTTCCAGTAATTTCGTCACCTGTGTCGCGATGCGGTCGGTCTCGTCCAGGCTGGTCCCGGCGGGCGTAGTCATATGCACGAGCAACGAGCCCTCGTCCATCCTGGGCAACAACTCCGTGCCCAAAAATGGCAGGGCTACAAGTGACAGAATGAATATCCCGCTCGCCGCAGCCACGGCGCGCAGAGGCCGTCCGAGCGACCATCGAAGGAGAGGCTCATAAACGCGCTCGCATTTAGAGGCCAGCCAGCTTTCTTCTTTCAGGCGGGGCGCGACCTTTCGCAGCAGGCTGTAGCAGAGCACGGGCGTGAGCGTGAGCGAGAGCACAAGACCGACCGCCATCAGCACTATGACTGTGAGCGCGAACGGGCTGAGTATCTTCCCTTCAAGCCCTGACAGGAACAACAGGGGAAGGAAGACGACAATTATGATTGCAGTCGAGTAGGCCGCCGGTCGCCGCACCTCGCTTGCTCCTCGGAGCGTCGCGAGCAGCGAATCATCAGGGCTCTTCTTCAAGTGGCGGAAGATATTCTCGGTGTCGACAATCGCCGCGTCGATCATAATCCCCAGGCCCACCGCCAGCCCGCCGAGCGACATTATGTTGAGCGTCACGCCGAACAGACGCAGGAAGATGAAGCTGATGATGACTGCCACCGGGATCGTTACTGCCGCAATCAACGTTGACCTTCCGTTGCCGAGAAAGAGGAAGATGATGAAGACGACGGCCACGCCGCCCACGACAAGGGCCTCTTCAAGCGTGCGGGTTGCGACTTTAATCAGCTCTGACTGGTCAAAGAAGGGTACCGTCGAAACGCCTTCAGGCATGAAAGGCTTTAATTCATCGAGTGCCTTCTTCGACTCTTCGACAATCGAGAGAGTGTCGGTGCCGAACTGCTTGGTGACAGTCATTACCACTGCCTCTCGCTCGTTAACTCGCGCTATGCCGCGCCGCACGGCCGAGCCGTCGCGCACCCCGGCTATGTCACTGATCCGAACGGGAACACCGTCGCGGACCACGACTACGACGTTGGCAACGTCTTCGAGCGAGTTGATGCGGCCCAGCCCGCGCACGTCCATCTCCGTCGCCGTGCCCGTGATGAAGCCGCCCGAAAAGTTCAGGTTCGATTCTTCGAGCGCCCGCACGATGTCGTGGTGCGAGACGTTGTAAGAACGCATCCGCTCCGGGTTGAGCGCCACTTCATAGATCCGCCGGTCGCCCCCGTGCGAGGTGATCCTTATGACGCCGGGCACGGTCTGAAGCTTGTACCGGATCAGGTAATCGGCGGTCTCTTTAAGCTCCTTGGTATCGACCTTGCCGTCTTCACCCGCGACGTAGAAAAGCAAGACCTCGCCGAGCCGCGAGGCGGCAGACGAGAGCACGGGCGGATCAGTCCCGGCGGGAAAGTCGCGGGCGACCGAAGCCATCCGCTCGGCCAGCAGTTGCCGGGCCAGGTAGTAATCGGTCCCGAAACGAAACTCCGTCCTGACCGACACCACTCCGATTTCAGATTCGGACCTGACCTTGACGACGTTGGGCAGGCTGCGGAAAGCCGATTCGAGAGGCCGCGCTATGAGCGTTTCCCCTTCCTGCGCGGCCAGTCCCGGGTTTTCGACAAAAACGGTTATGACCGGCGATGAAAGGTCGGGAAACAGGTCTGTCTCCATCGCGCGGAAGCCTATCACCCCCAGCACACAGGCGAGCACAACGGCGAATGCGACCAGCATCCGGTTGCCGAGCGACAGCTCTATAACCCGGTTGAGCAGCCCACGGCGTTCGTTGTCAGTGGTCGTCATGGTGCCCTCCCTCTGCGCTGCCTCCCTTTGCCATATTTCTTAACTGGTAGGCCCCGGCAACTACTACTTCCTCTCCCTCTTCAATCCCGCTCAGGATTTCTGCCATCTGGTAATTGATCGTGCCGACCGTCACCGGCCTTCGCTCGTAGCGGTCGCCTTCCTTCACATAGACGACCTTTATGCCTTCATCTTCAACAAGCGCCGAGACGGGTACGAGCAGCCCTTCTTTTTTAACCCCCGTCACGAGCCGGACTTCAACGGCCATGTCATGCTTGAGCAGTACGCCGGCGTTCGTTATCCGCGCGCGGACCGGTACGGTCCGCTTTTCGGTATTGACTGCATTGCCGACCGATTCGACCTGCCCTTCAAACACCTGATCGGGAAGCCCTGGCAACCGCGCCGCCATCTTTTGGCCTCGCTGCACCCGGACGGCCTGCGATTCGGGCAACTGGGCCTCGATTATGATGCTCGCCAGATTCATGATGGTCATTAGCTCGGTGCCCATCGTCACGGCCTGCCCTATAGAGACATGCGAATCAATGATCGTGCCTGAGATGGGCGAGGCGAGGCTTACAATCCCGCCCCGGCCGTCTGCACTCGCTCCGAGGGCGGCAAGAGATTGGTTGAGCCTTCCGACGACTGCGCGCGTCTGCTCGACTTCGCTCGCGGCCTGCTGCTGTTCACGTGTGACCTGGATGCTTGACTGGTAATCGTATTCGGCCTTCGCGTTCTTATACTCGACCTCAGCTTCGGCGACTTCCCGGCCTGCTGCTGCGCCCAGGGCGGCGAGCCTGCGTTTTCGCTGAAGATTCGCCTCGGCAAAGTCGAGCTTATTCTTTGCCTGGATGGCGGCGGCGCGGTTTTCGCTCTTCGCGGTGCGTGCGAGGTTCTGTTCGGCAAGCTTTAGCCTGGACCGAGCTTCGATCAACTGGCCGCGCAGCTCCGCCACCTGCGGGCTGTCGATAAGGACGAGGACCTGACCGACTTTCACACTCTGGCCCGGCTCGACAAGGACCCTCACGGCACGACCGTCCACTTTCGCTCCGGCTATCGCCTGTCCTTTCGGCGCAACAAGAGCTTTGCCCACGGTCGCAAGCGTGTCCTCTATCTCACCTCTTACGACACGATCGGTCTTGATGCCTATCATCTCAGCGGTCTCGTCGTT
>DASTET010000289.1:0-3835 GCA_035709445.1 Blastocatellia bacterium
CCTCAAGACCGGCATCGCGTATAGCCATGTCGGTCGCTCCCACGGCGATCTGCGACACGCGGTCGAGACGCGACATCTCGCGCTCGTCGAAAAACTCTTCGAGGCGAAAGTCGCGGCAGACCCCGGCTATCGTCGTTTTAAGGTTCGAGGTGTCGAAGCCATCGATATTCGATATTCCGCTGCGGCCTTCAACAAGCGCCGACCAGAAACGATCGCGGCACACGCCGACCGGCGTGACGACCCCTATACCCGTTACTGCAACTCGCCTCATCATAAAAACAGTGGCGAGTGACAGCCGAAAGCGCGACAGGCAGGCCCGCGCCTGCCTGTCGCGCTTTCGGCTGTCACTGAATCAACTCCAACCTCCTGCCGATCCTGTACATTGCTTCAAGCAACCGCTCGGCGTGCTCGTCAGTGTGTGTGGCCATGCAGCTTATTCGCACCAGAGAGTGCGTCACCGCAGGAGCGAGCACCGGGTTCGTATATATGCCTTCGCCCATCAGCTCCCAGAAGAACCGGCAGACCAGCGCCTCGTCCTCTACTACGACGGGAATGACCGGAGTGATCCCTTCCAGCAGCCTGTATCCCATATGCGCAAGCTCGCGTCTCAAATGCACGCTCATGCGAAGCAGGCGATGGCGGCGCTCCGGCTCGCGCTCGATAATCTCTATTGCCTTGAGTACAGCAGCCGCATTTGCAGGCGCAAGCGATGCGGAATAGACGAAAGCGCGGCTGTGATGCTTTATGAACTCTATCACGTCGCGGCGCGAGGCGACGAAACCGCCGATAGAGGCGAACGATTTTGAGAACGTTCCCATCACTACGTCAACATCGGTTTCCACTCCGTAATGCTCCGCCGTGCCGCGCCCGCTCTGACCGAGCACCCCTATCGCGTGCGCTTCGTCGACGTATATCCGCGCGCCGTACCTCCGCGCGAGATTTACTATCTCGGGCAGGTTCGCCGTGTCGCCCTCCATCGAGAATACGCCGTCGACGACTATCAACCGCCCCTCGTCTGCCTGAAGGCTCTCCAGCGCCTTCTCAAGGTCGACCATATCGTTATGCCTGAAACGGGTAGTGCGCGCGAACGAGGCGAGGCACCCGTCGAGTATCGAGGCATGTATGTTGCGGTCGGCAATTATACAATCGCCTTTTTGAGCTATGGTCGACAGCGCGCCCAGATTGGTCTGGAACCCCGTGCCGAAGACGAGCGCGGCCTCGCGATTCATAAACTCTGCGAGCCTCTCTTCGAGCCTGACATGCAGGTCCATCGTGCCGTTGAGCATGCGCGAGCCTGAACAGCCCGTCCCGTAGTGGTCTATGGCCTCTTTCGCAGCCGCTTTGACTTCCGGGTGTGTGGTGAGCCCCAGGTAGTTGTTCGATCCGAACATGAGAATCGGGCAGTCTCCCATGAAGACTTCAGCCTCTCCGGGATCGGCCCCGCCCGAAAACTCGGTGAAGTAAGGGTATAGACCCACTCGGCGGAACTCGTCTGCCTTTGTGAATCCTACGGCCTTCTCGAATATATCTCTGGCAAATTGGGGCGACCGCTGCTGCATTATGCACACCCTCACTTTATTGACGCCTACTCGACCAAACGATTCTGTTTCACTGCTAGCCAACGAGGGACCCTGCCGAGTCTAAGCTCCCTGTGATGCGGGCTATTATAGCAAAAAAGTCTGGCGAGTCTAGCTCTTAGAGTCTAGCGAGTCTGGCGAGTCGAGAGTCTGGCGCGTCCCGCTCGTGACGGTGCTGATTACTTTGCATTATCTGGTTAAGCGATACCTGTCATCTAAGCGACTCGCTAGACTCGCGACTCGCCAGACTCGCTAGACTGTTTTGGAATTCGGTGGCCGATAGAGCAGGTCACTTCGTATGAGATCGTGCCTATATCGCGGGCGATCTCTTCGGCGGTAATTCGGTCGTCACCCTGAGGGCCTATGATGACGACTTCGTCTCCAATTGCAGCTTCCGGGATATCGGTCACGTCTATCAAGGTCAGGTCCATGCTGATGCGCCCGACAATCGGGGCCGCCCGCCCGCGCACGAGGACCCGGCCCCGGTTCGATAGCGCGCGGCGAAGCCCGTCTTCATAACCAATGGGAAGCGTCGCTATGAGGCTTTCGCGCCGGGTGATGAATGTACAGCCGTACCCGAGAGGCGAGCCCGCCGGGACGCGCTTCAGATAGGTGATGCGCGTGCGGAGCGACATCACCGCGCGCCAGTCCTGAGGCTCGGCCAGAGGGCTCGTCACGTCGCGCCACAATCCATAAATCAGCCCGCCCACGCGCACAAGATTGCCCCGCGCCTCGGAGTATGAAAGGCAGGCCCCGCTGTTTGCCTGATGAATCCACGAAGGGGTCATACCGCGCGCCCGCACCTGCTCGACCGCGCTCTCAAACTCGGCCATCTGCTGCCGGGTGAAATCTGCCTGGTCCGGATCGTCAGCCGAGGCGAAATGCGTCATCACCCCGTCGAGCCTGACGTTTTTAGATCTCACGGCTCCGTCAAGAAACACGCCAAGCTCCCGAAACGGGACGCCAAGCCGCCCCATCCCGGTGTCTACTTTCAGATGGTAATCGACTGCTCTGCCCGCAGATCGAGCCGCCCGGTCGAGCCGCTCAAGCAGATCGAGGCGAAAGACAACGGGCGTGAGAGAACGCGCGATAAGGAGATCTTCCTGGCCTTCCCAGAAACCGCCCAGACAGAGTATGGGGCGAGTGATGCCAGCCTCCCTGAGTTTTAAACCCTCTTCAGGCAAGGCCACGCCGAACCAGTCCGCGCCCGCGCGTTCGAGCGCGCGCGAGCACTCGACCGATCCGTGGCCGTAAGCATCGGCCTTCACCGCAGGCATGATTGCGCATCCGGGGCCTGTGAGCCTTCTGATTATGCGGAAATTGTGAACCAGGTTATCGAGATAGATTTCGACCCAGGTGGGGCGACGCTCCATAAGATCGAGCTTCTCTTCATCAGTCATCATCCCTCAACCCTGTTTACTCGCGCCACATATTCTCGAACCGGGTGAACTCTTTGAGAAAGGCCATCTGCACGGTCCCCGTAGGCCCGTTCCGCTGCTTGCTCACGATAAGCTCGGCCACACCCCGGTTCTCCTCGCTTTGATTGTATATCTCTTCGCGGTAGATAAAACATACCACGTCGGCGTCCTGCTCTATGGAGCCGCTTTCACGAAGGTCGCTCAGTTGGGGGCGGTGGTCGCTTCTGGTTTCGGGCGCGCGCGACAGTTGCGAGAGAGCGATCACCGGAACGTCCAGCTCTTTTGCGAGGCTCTTGAGGTCGCGCGATATCTGCGAGACCTCCTGCTGACGAGATTCGACGCGACCGCGACCGCTCATAAGCTGAAGGTAGTCGATTATCAAAAGGTCGAGCCGGTGCTCGGCCTTCAGCCTTCGCGACTTGGCGCGCATTTCGAGCACGCCTATACCCGGCGTGTCGTCTATATAGACCTGCGTCTCGCAAAGGCGGCGGAGCGCGTCGGCAAGTCGCGCCCACTCCTCGCGGTTTAGGTAGCCTGTCCTAAGCCTGTGAGCATCCACGCGCGCCTCGGAGCAGAGCAAGCGCGAGACTAGCTGCTCGGCGGACATTTCGAGGCTGAATACTCCCACCGTCGCCCCGTTCTTCGCCGCGTACTGCGCCATGTTGAGAGCCAGGGCCGTGTTATGGGTCACAACGTAGTTGTCCGTTATATAAAGTTGTGTGGGATGAGTGACCGCGATGCAACGCGCTTCGACTTGCCTCACAGGCTCAACAGAGATGAACAAAGGCAGCTTGCGTCGCTTCCTGCTGACAGCGGCGCGCGAGCGCTTCTCCGGCAAGG
>DASTET010000290.1:0-4128 GCA_035709445.1 Blastocatellia bacterium
GGTCGAGGCTTACAATGGCGGAGAATCTGCCATCGCCGGCCTGCTTATCCCCATCCATCCCGTCATCGCGAAATAATAGATCGCGCCCGTCGAGTCTGATGCCTATCGCCTGGTCGAGTTGCGGCCTGTTTGCGAAGCGGACCACAAGCAGGACATTTCCGTCCTGTGCAGTCTCTTTCAGCGGCTCAGCCGATATGTCCTCGACCTCCGGCAGGTCGGAATTCATATAAAGGTTAGATGTCGCGGGGCTAACAGCGGGGCTTTGTTGCATAGCCCAATTACCCTCTACTGTGAAGGCGACCATCATCGCCCCTACCAAAGGAAGCAAACAGTGTTTCAGTTTGTTCGACCATCGGTAACTCATAGGGCCTCCTTGCGAACAAATAAAGAGAACTGAATACTCAGACGACGCGGAGGATGCTCAAGACAAACTCCTTATCGCTTTCACCTGCTAGAGCGAGAATAGGATCAAATCCATGTCATACCATCGGATTACATCGAAGGTATTGTTTGGAGGCGGGAAAGGCCTCCCACCTACAATCTGATCTGGGCTGGATACGCTGTTCTAGTCACCCGAAGGAGATGTTACGCCCTAATCAGAAGAAGAAACCACCCCTCGCTGATCAGCGCGACGGGAATCATACAACAATCTGCCAGATGATGCTACTTCTTTGCGACGTACTAGGGATGGAAGCAGGGGCGAGAGAATCCTGGGACCGTTTAGCCGAGCCTGTCGAGAGGGCCTGAGCTGAGTTCAAACACCGGCGTCGGGCTTGATGTGCCCGACGCCGGTCAACAGTCATATAAGCAGCGGCCTACTTCTTCACCACCGTGATCTTCAACTCTGATGGATACTGCCGGGAGTGATGAACGGCATTGTGCGCCACCGCGCCCCGCGTTTCATCGTAGTTCTTCCCTCCCGTGTTCATGTTGCGGTCGAAGCGCGGGAAGTTGCTGCTCGACACTTCCAGTCGTATCCGATGGCCAGCCTCGAAGTAATTGCTCGTAGTCATCGGCTGAAACGTCACCTTGTACACCTTTCCCGCCTCCATCCACACCGGAGGCTTATCATACCCGGCCCGGTATCTCATCCGCTGGATCGTCTCATCCAGATTGTAGGCTCGTCCGTCCGGATACACGTCGATCAGCTTCACGGTGAAGTCTGTGTCCTTCACATCTGACGACACAAAGAGCGTCACCTCAATAGGGCCGCTCACTTCGATCCCTTCCTTCAGCGGCTCGGTGCTGTAAACCAGGACATCGGGCCGCGTCTCTATCTTGCGCTGATCGAAGGCGCCGCCCGCAACCGCGTTCCCCGTGCAGCAAACATTTCCGCCATACGACGGCACCGGATTCATGGGATCGTAATCGAATCTATCGGGATTATCCGCTGCCGGGGGCGCATCTGTGAGCGCGCCATCTCCGCCCGACATATTCGCCTTCCCGCCGCTCGATAGAAAGAGACTCATCGGCTGCGCGCCACGGGGCGGCCACGTATCCGACGCCTGCCACTTATTCATCCCCATCGTGAAGTAGCGGACCTTCGGCATCTTCTCAAGAATCTGGTTCTTCTCTCCCTTGAGGAAGTGATCGAACCAGGCCCAGGTCAGCTCGTCATAGTTCAATCGGGCGTCGCCCATGCTGCGCTCGCCGACTATCGTATTCTCCGACGCGCGTCTGTAGGCGCAGTGGAGCGTCGGCGCGATCACGGCGTACTGCTGGTTGGCGATCTCAGGTCTGGCGGTCTTGCGCACATGATTGTATGCGGCCAGGTTTGGCCCCACCGATACGTCATACCACGACATGAACCAGAACCCCGGCACGTTTATAGTCATATTGTCGTGCCACAATCCCCCTTTGTACCAGGCCGGATCGTTGGGCGTACGCCGGATCATCGCGCCGCCCGTCTCTACGGGCATAGGGTCTGCGAATATGCCGCGCGGCCCATCAACGGCTTTCAGAATCTCCATGACGGGAAGGTGACGAAGCGCCTGCGACCAATCGACGGGCGGCAGTTGCTGCGCCAGATCGAACGCCTTCGACGCGCGAATCAAATCCTCCTGCGTAGTATCGGGCGGAAACATCGGTCGCACCTGGTTCTGCTGGCCGTAGAGCCAGGCGATGAACAACATCTGGACTGCGCCGCCTCGGTACCAGTTCCCCTGCTCAAAATACTCGCCTACGCGTCCGACGCCTGCGCCGAATCCTTGCGGGATCATCGCCGCAAAGGCGGGATTGCCGAGGGCCGCGACCGCCATCTGCCATTCGGCGGTCGACGAGCAGCCTATCGTCCCGATCTTGCCGTTCGACCAGGGCTGTTTGGCGATCCACGAAATAGCGTCATCGCCGTCGCTGAGAGGAGGGCCGAGAATGTCATAGTTCCCCTCAGAGAAGAAGTGACCGCGCTCGTTCATCTGGACGAAGGCGTATCCGCGCTTGACGGCCTCAAGCTCGTTGCTCATATCGCGAGGCGCGCCGAGGCGCACATCCCAGAAATTGAAGTTATATGGAGTGCGAACGAAGATCGCGGGGTATCTCTTTGATGTGTCTTTCGGGCGATAAACGTCTGCGGCCATACGCTTGCCGTCACGCATCGCCACCATCAGCTTGCGCTCTATAATGGCGACCGACTGTAGCTCTTTTTCGAGCGCGTGTCGCCGGGCGATCAGCTCAGGGCTGGCGCCGCTCCGTCTCTGCCCGGGCGCGCTTTGAATGGCAAGGGCGAATCCCGCTATAGCAAGTATCAGGGACCAGACAATCTTGCATCGCATATGCATGCTCCTTGGGAAATGACGCCAGACACGCGCGTCGAGTTTGGAATCTATGAGTGACCGGGGAAGGGTCCCGGCTCAGCATTAACAAACGGACGAGTTTGTGCTTGAGCGCGATGACACCGAGCCCCGGCCCTCCGAACAAGAGAGGCGACCCGACTCAGCCACTCCGCTTTGCCTGAAAAGCTTTTGATAAAGGAAACAGCCTGCCAGCCTTCTAAGTCGTCGCCCGCTCCAGGTCGGCTTTAGTCATCAGTCCGGCGACCAGGAAGATGGCCCCGAGCAATATATGAACCACATGATCCATCGTGCCCAGCTCCAGCATGCCGGGCAAGACTTTGAAGAGGCGGTCATCCATCGGACCCGGCACTCCGGCTGAAGGGCTGCCGGGGCTGCCAGCCAGAAAGCCAACCACGCCGAGCAATGCGTAAACTGCGCCGAAGATCAAACAGAACAGCCGGGCCTGGGCCAGCGTCCCCTTCAAGCCGAGATAAAGCGCCAGCGCTCCTGACACGAGATGCACGATAGAGTGCGTTACACTCAGGTGAGTGCCCAGGAAGGCGGGCGCCACAAATCCCAACAACCCGACAAGAAGGAACGCGATTCCCAAAACCGTTGCGATTGTCTTAGCCATTGTCGTCTCCTTGCGAAGAAGTGAGGTGAGCTTAAAACGCAAAGCCGAGTTGAGTTTGCATCACAGTTTTCGACCAGGCCACTGACCCAACCCGCTCAGGGGCGTCGTCCGGCAAAGAATACACAACTCCCCGTCTCCGCGTCTATACCTTCAACTCGGTAAAGAGGGATTCTTGCCAGGAGAGGGCAGGGCCATACAGTTCCCGCCATAATAAGGAGAGTTCCAGATGACCAATCTCTAAATACAGAGGACACAGAGGAGATTCATTTCCTTCTGTGTCCTCTGTGTTTCATTTGCGTTTAACAGGGCCCTCGCCCTGCTGATGAAGGCGCAGAGGAAATGAGAGGTGACACACGCGGCTCGATCAACGCAGGACTGACTACATAACCGTAGCGATAGTGATATTCGCTGGTATGGTCATTATAGCAATAGAGAGATCACCGGGCGCGCGAGCTGCTCCGCTATTATGTATGGGCATACAGGGTTGTGCTCAAGTACTTCATCCCTGAATCGACTGCGACCGTGACCACCGTGTGATCTGGTCCGAGACGTGCGGACACCCGCAGCGCGACCGCCACATTCGCTCCTGTGGAGGTGCCGGCAAAGATGCCTTCATGCCGGGCGAGTCGCCGGGCAGTCTCAATCGCTTCCTGAGACGAAACCGTCTGTATCTCGCTTGCAAGTCCCTCGGTCCATAACGGTACTACGAACCCGGCGCCGGTG
>DASTET010000291.1:0-2825 GCA_035709445.1 Blastocatellia bacterium
GGTGGCAAATCCATTATCAAAGGTATCGCCATCACCATCACCCAACTGGTTTTTGAACCCCCCGCCGACTGTGCCGAAACTGTCGGTGACCAGATTCAATGATAGGTTTGCACCTCCCCCGCCGATGGTGGCGCCTAAGACGCCGGGCGTCACAGTGTTGCCGCTGAACCCGCCGACCACGTTCGGAGTCGTAGCCGTCGCCTCAGTCCTCATCCCCAGGAAGCTGACGCTGCCGCTTGCCGTCAGGTTACCGGTAAAGAGCCCGTTGCCTGTTACGCTGATAGCGCATGCTGCGGTAATCGCTGGCCCGCCGCCTGTGTTCGCCACAGACAGAGTAAACCCGGGGTCGGCGCTCGCAAGCGAAAGCGGGGCCGCTATCTTGGCTGATGTCACTGCCCCATCGCCCAACTTAACGCTCGTCACAGCGCCGTCGCCCAGCTTCGGCTCAATCACAGCACCATCCGTCAACTGCGTCGTGCCTATAGTCCCACTGGCTACCCCCAGCGGAGAGCCGCTCGTCCCGTCCCCCGTCAGCGTCGCGTCGTGAGCCACTGACTGCAACCCGCCATTGGCTTCATCCTTCAACTGTATGTGCAGGCCAGGCTCGTGGCTCGTCTGCGAGTTCTCCTTACTGTCAAATGTGATACCAATGACTTCAGGCGTATTAGCATCCACAGGGTGCGCAAGCAGTGCTATCCCGTTGTTGACTATCCCTCCTGCCCCCTGTCCGTCGCCCCCTAACCACTGCCTCACGGTAGCCGTCACGTCTATGACCAGGAACTTATCTCTCTGGTCTATCGTGATCTGCTGAGTGGTTGCTACAAGGCTGCCGAGTATCGGCGCAGTGTTAGCTGTGATGGTGCCCTCCTGCCAGGGGCTTATCACTTCATAGACATCGACCCTGCCGGGCGAGGCGACGTTGCCGATGAATAGCTTTATAGTCGCCCTCTCAACCTTCGAGCCGGGTGTGGCTGAAGGAAGTGTGGAAGCGATATTGAATTTGATATAGACATTGCCCGATGAGGAGAGCGACAGGTTCGGGTTTGTGCCGAAGTTAGAGTCCCCAGAGCGCTGAGCGGTGCTTGTATGTGAGTCATCGGTGAGCGATGACTGACCAGAGGCTGTGTCAGAGAAGAGGGCCACGCAGGCTGAAAATAGAAAGATATTAAATATGCGAAGAAGCGAGGAAGAGGGCATGTTCATAATGGTTCTCCTTCCTTGAAAGAAACTGAATTGCGTAACGACTCGGAACAGACGTAGAGCAAGCCGTTCTGGTCCTCAATGAAGTGAAGACCTCCTGTTTCAACAAGGCGATAAATCTCTCTAGCGCTCATCCTCGCGATGATCGCGGCCTCGTTAGCAGGGAGCATCCGCACGCTGGTCTGACACTGAGGGCAGTCGCCCCGCAGCAGACTATGAGATCGGATCGCGACAGACTCTTCGATCTGGAGATTGATCTCGGTCTTTACTCTTTTTTTCACAATAGCCTCGATTTCGGTCCTGGCCGCTGAAAAGCCGCTAGACTCGCGAGAGCTGCCGTCGTAAAATGGCCGCAGCCATTAGGCGTCTCTTAATCCAGAGACATCTAAGCTCCGGGTTACGCAATCAACTTATCGGATCGTACAGAAAATGTAGTGCGCGAAAAGTTATCAAAAAGTCCTTAAAAGGTCCGGTGACTTATGTCAAAGCAAGTCAACCATTTATATGAGTTCGGTTCAGTCAGGCTCGACGCGACCAACCGGCTTCTGTATAAGGATGGCGTTCAACTCGCGGTACAGCCCAGGGTCATTGAGACACTCCTGGCACTGGTGAAGAATGCTCACGTTGTTGTTGACAAAGATACGCTCCTCGACACTGTATGGAAGGATGTAGCCGTCGAAGAGGGCGCGTTGAAACGAAACATCTATCTGCTCCGAAACGCGCTGGGCGAGGAAGCCCGCTTCATAGAAACGTTGCCAAAACGCGGCTATCGCTTCTCAGCCGAAGTCAAGGAGAGATGGGAAGAGATCCCCGTCCACTGCTCTCAGGATGCAGCAGCCGAGATGGTGGTCGAACGTCGGGCCAACCTTCGCATCACACACGAAGAAGAGATATACGACTCAAGCGACCCTCCCTCAGAAGCGTCCGCCAGCGATAATTCCATTCGGGTGACACCAGTCCCTCAAATAAAGCTGATGTCTTCTTTGCGCCGCTACGGCCTGCCCGTATTGGCTGCCTCTATACTCGCGCTCGTAGCAGCGGTCGGGCTGCTATCGGTCGCGAGGGGGCCGGGCGAGACGGCGGCGGCTGTGCCCATAAGATCGCTTGCCGTGCTTCCGTTTAAGGACCTGTCATCGCGGGGTGAGAATGTCAAATTCGGCATCGGCCTGGCAGACGTGATGATAACGCGGCTGAGCAGCATAAAAGACCTGAACGTGCGCCCGACCAGCGCCGTGTTGAAGTTCAGTGACAATGAGCATGATCCAATCGCCGCCGGGCAGACGCTCGGCGTTGACGCAGTGCTTGAAGGGAGCATCTATAGAGCAGGCGACCGCATTCGGGTCACGGCGCGGCTCCTGCGGGTGAGCGATCAATCACCAGTCTGGGCAGGTCAGTTCAACGAAAAGGCCGATGATTTCCTCCTTATCCAGAATAACATCTCACAGCAGATAGTCGGCTCGCTGGCTCCCAACCTGAGCCGCGCCGAGAAGGACGCGTTTGGGAAGCCATACACAGAAAGCGCCGACGCCTATCAACTCTACGTCACAGGCCGCTACCACTGGAACAAGAGGAGCGGTGATGGGATTGCGCAGTCCGAGAGCTTCTTCCGCAGAGCAATTGAGAAA
>DASTET010000292.1:0-3193 GCA_035709445.1 Blastocatellia bacterium
AAAGACCGCAGGCATCTGGTCCTGATAGGCCGCGAGCAGATCGTAAACCTCGCCGCCCGCTTTTAATTTGACGAGGGCTTCTACCGATGCGCCGATCACCTTCTGGTTTCGCTTCTCTTCGAGAGACTTCTGCACCGTCGACCTCACGTCGAAGAGGCGGCCCCAGGTGGCGAGCAGTTGTTCGTCCCCGGTTTCGGCTTCCGCCTTCGGGAACTCGGCGATATGGACCGACGCCTCGCGCCCGCCGGGGATGTGCTCCCATATCTCGTCTGCGGTGAAAGCAAGAAACGGCGCAAGCAGTCGGGCAAGCTGGCTGACTATCTCGTAAAGCGCCGTCTGCGCGCTCCTGCGGCCCACAGACTTCGGCGCAAACGTATAGAGCCGGTCCTTCAGAATATCGAAGTAGACCGCCGAAAGCGTCACCGTCGCATAGTTATAAAGCGCGTGGTAGACGACGTGATACTCAAACTGCTTATAGGCTTCAATGACTTTGCGCGCGACCTCGCGCGTGGCCGCGAGCGCCCACCGGTCTATCTCCCACATCTCGTCGCGGCTCACGCCGTCGCGCTCAGGGTCGAAGTCATAGAGGTTGCCGAGCGCATGGCGCGCAGTGTTACGAAGCTTTCGATACGCATCAACCAGCCGCTTGAGTATCTCTTTCGACAGCCGCACCTCTTCCTGATAGTTTGACGAGGCGACCCACAGGCGGAGTATCTCAGCGCCCGACTCTTTGATCACTTCGTTGGGCGAGATGGCGTTGCCGAGCGATTTGTGCATCGCCCTGCCTTCGCCGTCTACGGTCCAGCCGTGCGTGATGACGGTCCTGTAGGGCGCCCGGTCGTGCGCGGCGAGCGCAACCATCAGCGAAGAGTTGAACCAGCCTCGATACTGGTCCGGCCCTTCGAGGTAGACATCCGCAGGCCAGGGCAGCCCCCGTTCTCGTTCGAGCACGGCAAGCGATGACGAGCCTGAATCGAACCATACGTCGAGGATGTCCGTCTCTTTGGTGAAGTCTTTGCCGCCGCAACCGGGGCACGAAAACCCGGCGGGCAGCAACGCCTTCGGCTCAAGCGAGTACCAGGCGTCAGCCGTCTGCTGATCGAAGACCGAAGAGACGTGCTCGATAACGCTGGCGTCGGCTATCGCTTCGTTGCACCCGGCGCAATAAAAGACAGGTATCGGCACGCCCCACACCCTCTGGCGCGACACGCACCAGTCGGGCCGCGACGCGAACATATCGCGCATCCGCTCGCGCCCCCAGGACGGGACCCAGTTGACACTTTCGACCTCTCTGAGCGCCCCTTCGCGCAGCGGGGTATCTCCCTTCTCGGACCTGTCCATAGAGATAAACCACTGCGGGGTCGCGCGGAAGATCACCGGATTATGGCACCGCCAGCAGTGCGGATAACGATGCGCGTAGTCTTCCGTAAAGAGCAGGGCGCCGGTCGCGGCAAGGAACTCCACTATCGATTTATTCGCCTCAAAGACCTGCTGCCCGGCGAAGCCCTCGACCTCCTGAGTGAACCGGCCCGCGTTATCGACGGGGCAATAGACCTCCGCGCCCTCAGTCTGTCCGGAGAGCACGCCCGCCGCGCGAAGCTGGTCGTAGACAGGGGCGAGGTGCTCGCGATACTGCTGGCCGATGACAAAGTCGTCGTGCCCGTGGCCGGGCGCGGTATGAACGAGGCCGGTCCCTGCCTTGCCCGTCCCCTTCTTCTGCGCGTCCGCCACGTCCAGCTCCGTCTCGGCGTCGGATTCGCCTCCGAGCGTGACGTGCTCGCCCAGCATCAACAGAGAAGGGCGGTCGATCCACGCATGTCGCGCGTGAAGACGGTCGAGCAGCGCGCCGGGAAATGTCGCCGCGAGGCGCGGCTCTCCGAGCCCGCATTTTTCCGCCACCGCCGGGACCAGGTCGCTTGCGACTATGTATATCTCGTTGCCTGCGTCGATAGCGGCATAATCGAAGTTCGGGTTCACCGATATGCCGAGGTTCGCCGGGAGCGTCCACGGCGTAGTCGTCCAGATAAGGATAAAGGCAGGCTTGTCGATCTCAAATTCGAGATTTGAGGTTTGAGATTCGCGGAGCCTGCGCTCAAGCTCTCGCACCTGGTCTTCAGGGAACGGGAACTTCACATAGATCGAGGGGCTTGTGTGCTCTCTATATTCGACCTCGGCTTCGGCCAGAGCGGTCTGATCGTGTATGCACCAGTAGACCGGGCGCAGACCCTTATAGACATACCCGCGCGCGACGAAGCGACCGAACAGGCGTGCGGTTTCGGCCTCGTATGTGTGCGACATCGTGAGATAAGGGTCGTCCCATTCGCCGAATACTCCGAGCCGCTGAAAGTCTCGCGTCTGCCGCTTGAGCGCTTCGGCTGCGTGCTCGCGGCATGCGCGCCGGATCGATACGGGGCTCATCCGGGCTTTCTTCGCCCCGAGCTTCTTGTCGACGTAAAGCTCTATAGGCAGACCGTGGCAGTCATACCCCGGCACGTACGGGGCATCATAGCCCATCATCGCGTGTGATTTTACGACGAAGTCCTTGAGGATTTTATTCATCGCCGTGCCTATATGGATGTCGGCATTCGCGTAAGGCGGCCCGTCGTGAAGGACGAACATGGCCCGCCCTGCGCGGGCGCGGCGTATCTCGCCGTAGAGGTCCATCTGCTGCCAGCGGGCGAGACGTTCCGGCTCTCGCTGGCTGAGGTTTGCTTTCTGCGCGAAATCGGTCTTCGGCAGATTTATCGTCGTCTTTAAATCGAGCGGCGTTTCGGTTGACATCTATCTACCCATTATCGAAAAGCACCTGGCTCCTACCTTTGGGAAACCAGGTGCCGTGGTAATTATAAGGCCGGCGGCAGACCGGCGGATCAAATAAACATCTCTTCGTCTTGATAAGCCTGGTCGATCTGTTTGCGGTCGCGCAGGAAGAGCGTGTCTATCGCCTTTTTTACGCCGACTAACAGGGCCGATACCTCGCGTATAGGCTCGACCACGGTCGTCTGAACCTCGACGGTCGTCGCTTCGATCCGGTCTTGCGTACGGCTGAGCAAGATGTCCAGCTCCATCACCTGGCGCTGCAAGGTCGAAGTGGTCAGGTCGAGAGTTTCCGATATCTGCTGCGCCTGATGACGCGCAAGGCCCGTGATCTCCTGCGAAGAGGCCGAGATTGCAGCCGCAACAGCGCGGGTTT
>DASTET010000293.1:0-2870 GCA_035709445.1 Blastocatellia bacterium
CAAAAACAAGTAGCAGCGGAGGACCAGACTGATGACGACGCTGATGGCGTTTGTCGTAATAATCATAATCATCGCCCTCATTTTCGATTACGTAAACGGCTTTCATGATGCGGCCAACTCGATAGCAACCGTAGTATCTACCCGCGTGCTCTCGCCCGGGGTGGCCGTCGTCTGGGCCGCCTTCTTCAACTTTATCGCCTTCGCCCTGCTCGGCACGAGCGTGGCGAAGACGATAGGCAGCGACCTGATCAATATCGGCCTCATCGATGCCCGGTGGCAGTTATGGGTTCTTCTGTGCGGGCTACTCGGGGCCATCGCCTGGGACATGATCACCTGGTACTACGGGCTGCCGTCCAGCTCCTCGCACGCGCTCGTGGGCGGGTACGCGGGGGCAGCAATCGCCGCCCATCATGGCTTCGAGGGTCTGCTCAAACCGGAAGGGTGGATAAAGACAATCTCGTTTATCTTCATATCGCCGATAGTCGGGATGATCCTGGGGTTTTCCATTATGGTCGCGATACTCTGGATATTTCACCGGCGCTCGCCCGAACGCGTCGACAAGATCTTTCGAAAGCTCCAGCTCGTTTCGGCTGCGCTCTACAGCCTCGGACACGGCGGCAACGACGCGCAAAAGACGATGGGAATAATCGCGGGAGTTCTCGCCGTCTCGAACATCAACCCGGACGCTACGAGAGAGATACCGACATGGGTTGTGTTGAGCTGTCACGCCGCCATTGCGCTCGGCACGCTTTCGGGGGGCTGGAGGATCGTCCACACAATGGGATCGCGCATAACCAAGCTCAAGCCGGTTGGAGGGTTTGCCGCCGAGACCGCCGGGGCCGCTTCCATCATCATGGCGACAGGGGCAGGGATCCCCGTCAGCACTACTCACACGATAACCGGAGCGATAGTAGGCGTGGGGGCTACTCGACGTCTCTCAGCCGTAAGATGGGGCGTGGCGAGAACGGTCGTATGGGCCTGGGTGCTGACCATTCCTATGTCGGCCCTTATTGCGGCGATATGTTTCTGGATAGTGGAAGCCCTCTATTAGGGGCGAGTTAAAAAGCGTCTGAGAGTCATTTACCATTTTCCATCTGTCATTTGCCGGAAAGAGCCGTTCGGTAAATGACAAATGATAAACGGTAGATGGAAAATGATCCGGCCTTAGAATTAAGAACCTGTTTTCAATTCTTTGGGAGTTGAATCGCCCCCTCGACGGGGCTTTTCGCTCCTTCGGTATATTTCGCGCCGATCAGCTTATAGGTCTCCTCGGCTCGCTTCCTCAGCTTTTCAAGCCCGTTTTGAAAGTCATCCTCTTTGGCGTTCTCGTCGCAAAACGCGCAGCAACTTTCCCAGGTATAGCCGAGCTTCTTCCATTGCTTCATACCGCCGGGCGTCACCTGGTCGGTGACAGGGCACCAGACTGTGCTCATGGCCAGCATGAAATTGTTTATGAAACGCTCTCTTCGCGCCGCCTCGGCATACCTGTCCGGGTCCTGAAAGAACTTCTCTTTCGCGTCAGCCTTGCTTCCGCGATAGGTCACACCATTATGCGTCCATGCAGGCAGGTTCGGGTCTGAAGGCTCAAGATAGACCGGACAGAGGTCTACGGATTTTTGTATTTCAGGAATCTTTACCTTGTCGAGCTGGACCGCATCGGCGTCAAGCTGCGCATATGAAGGCGCAGCTAGAAAGACCATCATTAAGAGAGAGAGTGGCAAAAATCGCAGCATAACTTCTTTACTCCCTTCAGGCTGTTGAGAACTGACCTCATCGATGATTCCTCAGGGCCGCGCTTCGCGTCAAGGCAGACTGAAGGCGACAAGCTTGCCTTCGGACAGCGTCAGCGCAATGTACTGCTTGCCACCGGCCATATAGGTCATCGGAGTTCCGTGCGGGCGGCCCGGCAGGACGATCTCGGCAATGACCTTGCCGCTCGCCTTGTCGAAAGCGCGCAGCACATTTGCGCCGCCTCCGCCTCCGCCTCCGCGACCAGTCGCGCCCTGCCCTACGAAAAGCAGCGTCTTTGTAAGGAGCGGTCCGCCTCCGCCTGATCCGAGCGGGCCAACATCTTTGCCGTTACCAAGCACCTCGTTCACCTTTTCTCGCAGCCCGTCGCCGTGCGGGATCATCCAGACGTGCTCGCCCGTGTTCAGATTGATCGCCGTGATGCGACCGTAGGGAGGTTTGAACAGCGGCAGCCCGCGAGGGCCGGGCACGCCTGTGGCAAAGGCAGGCCCGCCGCGAATGTAGTCGAAGTTCGAGCGCGCAGGATCGGGCTTGACCAGCTTGACTACGATCTCGGCGGTCATAGATGGAATATAAAACCGCCCGGTCTCAGGGTCGAAGGCCGCGCCCCACCAGTTGCCGCCTCCCGCCCATCCAGGCAGGTTTATCGTCCCTCGCTCCGTCGGCGGCGTGTAGATCGGCCCGTGATCGTACTGCTCCAGTATCTTCTTCGCCTCCGCTCTCAGCTCTGGCGTGAAGTCTATCAGGTTCTCTTCCACAGAGCCCTGCCGCTCGAACGGCGCTGGCTTTGTCGGGAAAGGCTGCGTCCTGGAACTCCTCTCGCCCGGCACACTCGATTGCGGGACTGCGCGTTCTTCGATAGGCCAGACCGGCTTGCCTGTGACTCGATCGAAGACGAAGGTGAAGCCCGTCTTTGTGATCTGCGCGACCGCTTTTATGTTCCTCCCGTTGACTCGTATGTTGCAGAGCACAGGTGCGGCGGGCAGGTCGTAATCCCAGAGCCCGTGATGGACGGTTTGAAAATGCCAGACGCGCTTGCCGGACTTGGCTTCAAGGCAGACGAGCGATTCTGCAAAGAGGTTATTGCCGAGGCGATGCCCGCCGTACCAGTCGTTGGTCGG
>DASTET010000294.1:0-4325 GCA_035709445.1 Blastocatellia bacterium
TCAAATCTCAAATATGAGATATGAGATCATTCGTACCTGAGCGCCTCCATCGGGTCCACCTTCGTCGCTCTCCGCGCAGGGATCAGACTCGCCATCACCGACACCATCCCCAGCACTCCCGTTATCACCACGTATGTCTCCCAGTCCCTCGCTCCTACTCCGTACAACAGGCTCTCCATCACCCTCGTTATCGCAAGCGATGCCGCCACACCTATCGCCACCCCCGAGGCCGTAAGTGCCACCCCCTGACCGACGACCATCCTCAGCACGTCCGATCGTGATGCTCCGAGCGCCACACGTATGCCTATCTCGTGCGTTCGCTGAGTGACCGCATAGCTCATCACGCCGTAGATGCCTACAGCGGCAAGCACCATCGCCAGCCCCGCGAACAGTCCGAGCAGCAGCATCGAGAACCTCCTGAGCGCCATTGAATCCGATCGCAACTGGTCCATCGTGGTGATGTTGAAAGCCGCTATCTGATTATCGAGCGATAGTATTTCTTTTCTGACTGCGGCAACGAGCGATTCCGGGTCTGTGCCGGTGCGAACAACAAGCGTCATGGCCGAGGTCGGGAACTGAGTCTCCGGGAGGTAGAACTGCATGGGAGGCTGTTTATCTAGACCATATTGCTTTACATCCGCGACGACGCCGACAACAGTGCGCCACAGGCGCGGATTATTTGGGCCTCCGCTCAGGCTTATACGTTTCCCTAGAGGGCCCTGTCCGGGCCAGAGCGTTCTGGCCATGCTCTCATTGACCAGGGCGACGAGCATCCCGTCCTGACGGTCTTCGTCTGATATCAGCCTGCCGCTCTTGAGCGCGATTCCCATAGCGCGAAGATAACCGGGCGTGACGATGTAGAGGTCCGCTTCGGGGCCCTGCCCCTCAGGCGCGGGCTTGTCTTCGACCTGCAATCCTCTTCCGTCGAAGTTGGAGCTGAGAGGGAGCACGCTGACGAATCCCGTCGCTCTAACGCCGGGAAGCGTTCCTACACGGCCTGCGAGCTGATCATAAAAGGCGATCCACTTAGCGCCATCGGGATACCGCGCAAACGGCAGCCATACATTCATCGTCAGGAGGTTCTTCGTATCGAAGCCTGGGTCGACTCTGCTCAGATGAATCACGCTTCTTATTAGAAGCCCTGCCGAAACCAGCAGCACCAGCGCCATCGCTACCTGAGCCACGACGAAAAGGTTCCGCAGCCTGCCGCCTCCCGCGCCCGCTCCGGAATTTCGCCCGCCTTCCTTGAGCGATTCGTTAAGGTCGGGCTTTGATGCATGGAGCGCGGGAACTATGCCGAATAGCAGTCCTGTCAGCAATGAGATTGCCAGGGTAAATGCGAGCACTCCCCCGTTAATCTCGATCCCGTTCAGCAGGGGATGGACCTTAGAGCCGAACGACTCGATGAGGCTGAGACTCCACATCGCAGTCAGCAATCCGAGGGCGCCGCCCGCGAGGGCGAGCAGGGCGCTTTCTGTAAGAAACTGGCGAACCAGCCTCAGACGCCCCGCGCCGAGCGCCGCGCGAATGGCTATCTCTTTTTGTCTTGCCGCCGCGCGGGCAAGCAGCAGGTTTGCGACGTTTGCGCATGCGATCAGCAGCACTAAACCGACCGCCCCGAAAAGCAGCAGAAGCGCCGTGCGAATCCCCCCGACAGTATCTTCGGTTATCGAGACGACGCGAACCCCATAATCATGGTTCTTATCCGGGTGCGCCTCTTCCAGCCTTTGCGCGATGGCCGTCATCTCGGCCCGGGCCTGCTTGATGTCGACGCCGGGCCTCAGCCGCGCGATAGCTCGCAGGTGACGCGCCGACCTCTGGCTCTCGTCGTACGGCTCGGCAACAGGCCGGTATAGCTGCGCAGTGGCGTTGACGAGGCTCGGCGGGAGCGACTCGAAATCGGAGGGCATCACCCCCACAATCGTGTATGGCCTACCGCTCAGCTCTACCTTGCGACCGACGACCTCAGGGTCGGCGCTGAACTTTCGCTGCCAGAAGCCATAGCTCAGTATCACAACAAAGTCTTTGCCCGGCTCCTGATCTTCCGGCAAAAAGGCGCGACCGAGCAGCGGCGTGCCTCTCATAATGGAGAAGTACCCGTCGCCGACCTGCATCCCCTGCACTCTTTCGGGGTTCCCGTCATCGGCCACGGTGCAGCTCCAGTTGCCGTATGTCGTTATGTCTTCGAAGACGGTGTTCTCCTTGCGGAAGTCCGCGACATCGGTGGCCGAGACCTGGTTGCGGTCGGTTGCCTCTTCGCGGTCGTGTCCCCAGACGAGCACGATCCGGTCAGCCTCCGCATAAGGCAGTGATTTGAGAAGCACCTCTCTCACCACGCTGAAGATCGCGGTGTTTGCTCCTATGCCGAGCGCGAGCGATATAACCGCAACGACAGCAAAACCCGGCGCTTTCAAAAGCACTCGCAAGCTGTAGCGAATATCCTGGACCAGTCTTTCCATAATGAATTCCTTATGAATCTCAAATCCCAGTTCTGAGATTTGAGATCATTGTTGTCTCAATGCGGCCATGGGATCGACCCTGGCTGCGCGCCGCGCGGGGATATAACTCGCCGCCAGCGACACCGCCGCGAGTCCCGCCGATATGGTCAGAAAAGTGGCAGGGTCGCTCGGACTGGTTCCGTAAAGCAAGCTCGACATCAATCCCGTCAAAGCAAGCGCCGCGCCCGTCCCTATAACAATTCCTGCGAGAGTCAGAGCCAGCCCCTTCCCGACTATGAGCCAGAGGACATCCCTGAAACCGGCCCCCAGAGCCATTCTTATGCCTATCTCGTGAGTCCGTTGCGCGACCGTGTAGGAAATGACCCCGTAGACTCCGACGACGGCCAGAGCCAGAGCCAGCACCCCGAAGACTCCGGCAAACGTTGCGCCAAGACGAACGAAGAGCAGGGCTATCCCTTCCCTCAAATGCGACCGCATCGACTTGAGGTCATAGACCGGAAGATCGCTGTCAAGCTCGCGCACCGCCTCGCGCACCGATGCGGAGAGGCTAACCGGGTCCGCCGCGCCGTGAAGGTAGAAGATCATATCCGGGCGGTAGTTCTGCGCGAGAGGCAGGAAGAGAAAAGGACGGGGCTCTTCCCCTATGAAGAGATACTTCCAATCCCTCGCTATGCCGACGACCTCAACCGGAGGGCCTTCGCGGTCCAACCTGAATCGCCTGCCTATGGCCTCCTGACCGGGCCATAGCAGCTCTGCCATCGCCTGGTTTATGACCGCCACTTTGGGCGCCCGGTCATTATCCTGCTCCGTGAAATCACGCCCCCTCAAAAGCGGCATGCCCATTGCTTGAAAGAAACTCGGCCCGACGACCGTTCCGAATATTGAGCGTTTGCCCTCATCGGTCGTAGTCACGCGCTCATCGATGAAGATATCGACGATGTCGTTGCTGTATCCGAACGGAACGTTACGGCTCATGCCGACAGTCTGGACGCCGGGAAGCGACCTCAAGCGTTCGCCCAGTTCCTTGTAGAACTGTTCCCCTCGCGCGCGGTCATACCCTTGCAGCTCCACGTCTACCGAGAATATGAGCAGGTCCTCTACCCTGAACCCCAGGTCTATCCTTTCGGCGTTGCTCGCGCTCTTTATGAGAAGCCCTGCACATATCAGGACCACAAGAGAGACTGCCACCTGCGAGACTACGAGAAGGCTGCGCAATCGCTGGCGGCCCGTCGAGCCTGCCGATTGTCGCCCGCCTTCTTTGAGCGCTTCGTTTAGATCGGGCATAGATGCCTGGATCGCCGGGGCTATGCCGGAGATTACTCCGGCCGCCAGCGCCACTGCCAGAGAGAACCCGAATACGTGCCAGTCGGGGCTGACGTCGAACCGCACAGGCGCATCGCTCGAAATCCTGATGGATGAAACCCAGTCCGTAGCCCAGAGCGCAAGCAACAGTCCCGCGCATCCCCCGATCAGACCCAGCAACAGCGTTTCAACGAGCAGCAACCTGATCACCCGGTAGCGAGTTGCCCCGAGCGCGATACGAATCGCAAGCTCCTTCTGGCGTGTAGAGGCGCGGGCGAGTAAGAGGTTAGCCACATTTGCGCAAGCGACCAAAAGCACGAGGCCCACAAGCCCCATGAAAACAACTGCTATCTGCGAAAACACATCGGATACCTGGATGATAGGACGCGCGCGCGTCTCAAGCGCGGCAGCGAAGGTAATGCCACGGTTTGTGCCCGGGTACTGCTCCTGCAACTGTACGGCGAGCACATCGAGCGATGCCCTCGCCTGTTCAACCGCCACGCCCGGCTTCATGCGAGCCATGACCCTCAATTGTGTGTAGTCGCGGCGTTCAAGCCTTGCCTT
>DASTET010000295.1:0-7053 GCA_035709445.1 Blastocatellia bacterium
CGAGCAGCCTGCTCTCGGAGCCCTGGCGCACGATCTACGGTTTGAACCCTATGGTCGGAGTAGTCGAAGGGTTTCGGTGGGCGCTGCTAGGCACAAAGACGGCGCCCGGACCGATCATCGCCGCCTCGTCGCTTGCGGCGGTGATTATTCTGATAGGCGGGGCGTTCTACTTCCGGCGCATGGAAAAGACATTCGCAGACCTGGTGTAGGCAGTAACTCAAAGCTCAGGACGGACCGCTACCCCTTAAGCCATGAAAAAAGCAAAAGGCCCCCTTTTCATAACAGGTTTTCCGCGTTCGGGCACAACGCTGCTGCGCGCCATCCTGGGATCGCATCCGGAGATACATCTGTTCCACGAGCCGGAGCTTATCGGCGGCATACGGTCCGCCGGGTTCAGGATTCGAGATAATATAAGACCGGCTGACCGCCCGCGTCTGCTCGACCACCTGAATAAGACCGGCGCGTGCCGCAAACACCTTTCGGCTTTGCCGCCCGATATATTATCCCGCTTTATCGAAGACGGCCGGGACCTCTCTTTTAAGGAGACATACGAGCTTCTTCTTCCGAAGCCGGATGGGGTGGCCGTTTGGGGCGAAAAGAGTCTCAACAACGTCTTTCGGTTGCGAGAGATCTTCAGGATGTATCCGGATGCCCTCGTAGTACACATCGTGCGCGACCCGCGATCAGCCCTGCTCTCATATTATCGAAAGAGGTTCTCGCACTCTGCCGCCAGCCAGCCATCATTGGGGCGGCAAGCCGTTCGATTCTTCGTATATCGAACGCTGCAGTGGTGCACCTGGGTGGCCGCCGTCAGAGAGGCGATCGAGTCGCTCGAAAAAGAGGTGGTAGAGCTGAGATACGAAGACCTGGTCACAGATCCGGAGCTTGAGACGCGGCGCATCTGTAACGCCCTGGGGGTAGAGTTCGATCAGGCTATGCTCGACGCCGCTCGCCGCAAAGAGGACACCGCCCTTAGACGGGATGGAGCCTACGCTCATCAGAAGCTTCTCGACCCCGTCGATTCCGCGCGGGCGCATTCGGGCAGTGAGCTTCCCGATTGGGCAACTTTTATCATAGGGCGATACGCCGGAGAGGCGATGAAACCTTTCGGGTATGCCCTGAATTATTCTGCGGTCAGCACGATTGCAAAACTCAGGCTGATTGCCGAGCTGCGCCTTTCAGAGACCGACATGCGGACCAAGCTACAGCGCATGGTCAGCACGCGGCTCGGCGGGCAGTTCGATTTTCTGGTCCCCTGACTCACCTTCAGCCCCCTGAGCGGTTATAGAGATGCACGAAGACAGACAACTCTTTTCGCCGGGCCGTTGCCTGATAATCGGCGAGGTGGCGCAGGCGCACGACGGAAGCCTCGGCATGGCGCATGCCTTCATCGACGCCATTGCCAGCGCAGGCGCCGACGCGGTCAAGTTTCAAACGCATATCGCCGCCGCCGAAAGCACCCCGAACGAGCCCTGGCGGGTGAAGTTCAGCCGACAGGACGCCACGCGCTACGACTACTGGAAGCGCATGGAGTTTACCGAAGAGCAATGGCTCGGTCTCAAAAAGCATGCCGATGAGCGGGGGCTGATCTTTTTAAGCTCGCCCTTCTCGGTCGAGGCCGTCGGATTGCTTACGAGGGTAGGCGTGGCGGCGTGGAAGATCGCTTCCGGAGAAGTGAGCAACACCCCTATGTTCGAGCGTATTTCGGCCACCCGTCTCCCGATCCTTATATCGACCGGCATGAGCTCGATGAGCGAGATCGACTCGGCGGTCGAGCGGGTGCTCGCGAAAGGGCTGCCGCTCGCCGTCTTGCAGTGCACCTCTGCCTACCCCTGCCCGCCGGAAAAGGTCGGCCTCAACATGATCTCTCTGTTTCGCGACCGCTACGGGTGCGCCGCCGGTCTGTCGGACCATTCGGGCACGATCTATCCGGGGCTGGCCGCCGCCGCGCTGGGCATCGAAGCCCTCGAAGTTCACGTCACTTTCAGCCGCGAGATGTTCGGGCCTGACGTGATCGCTTCGATCACTACGTCAGAGCTTCGCCAGCTCGTCGAAGGCATAAGGTTTATAGAGAAGATGACGGCCAATCCCGTCGATAAGAATCTCCTGGCTGAAGAGACGGCCCCGCTTCGCAACCTCTTTACAAAGAGCGTCGTCGCCTGCCGGGACCTTCCGGCGGGCACGCTTCTGCGCGCGGAACATCTGGCAGTCAAAAAGCCCGGCACGGGCATCCCCGCCGATCACATCGACGAAGTGATCGGGCGTCGCCTAAAGCATGAAGTCAGGCGGGATGAGATGCTTCGTGTCGAGAGCCTTGAGTAATATCCGGCAGTAAATCCTAAAGGAAAGAGCCAACCAGCATGAACGGTCCGAGTGTAGCTGTTATAGGTTGCGGTTATTGGGGCAAGAATCTCGTGCGCAACTTTAACCGCCTGGGCGCATTATCGATGGTATGCGACCTCACGCCTCAGGGAAGGGACGTGGCCGCGGGGCTTGCGCCCGAGGCGAAGATCGTCGGCGATGTCGATGAGGTATTGTTTGGCGACATAGACGGCGTCGTGATCGCCACCCCTGCCGAGACCCACTACGAGCTGGCAAGGCAGGCGATAATGGCGGGCAAGGACGTGTTCGTCGAAAAGCCGCTCGCTTTGACCTATGAGCACGGGGCTCACCTTGTGAGACTGGCCGAAGAGCGCGGTCGCCGTCTGATGGTCGGCCACGTGCTTGAGTATCATCCGGCCGTCGCGCGTCTGCTTGAGCTTGTGCGCGCGGGCGAGCTGGGCAAGATACGTTACATCTACTCGAATCGCCTGAGCCTTGGAAAGGTCCGGCGCGAAGAGAACATCCTCTGGAGCTTTGCGCCGCACGACATCGCGGTCATCCTGAGGCTTATGGGGAGCCTGCCGTTTCAGGTGGTCGCCTGCGGCGGCAGCTACGTGCAGGCCAACATCGCGGACGTGACGGTGACGCACCTGCTGTTCGACAACGGCGTGCAGGCGCACGTCTACGTCTCGTGGCTGCACCCTTTCAAAGAGCAGCGACTCGTGGTCATAGGATCGCGCAAGATGGCGAGCTTTGACGATGTGGCGAAGAAGCTCGTCCTCTACGACCAGCATGTAGATATACAAAACGGGGAGCCGATACCGGTGAACGGCGATGGGCAGGAAGTCGCCTTCTCCGGCGAAGAGCCTTTGCGTCTGGAGTGCCAGGCTTTTCTTTCGGCAATCGAGACAGGTCAGCCGCCGCTCACGGATGGGGCGAGCGGGCTCAGGGTCTTGAAGGTGCTTCAGGCGGCGCAGCGGTCGCTCGTTATCAACGGCGACCCTGTGAGCCTGCCGATGGTGCTCTCTGCATAACGAAGGACGGAGGCCGATAACCGATGCGTCGTAAAGTATGTGTGGTAGTGACGGCCCGGCCAAGCTATAGCCGTATCAAGACTGCCCTGAAAGCAATCAAAGAGCACGGCGATCTGGAGCTGCAACTTGTCGTTGCGGCCTCGGCGCTTCTGGACCGCTACGGGACGGCGATTCACTATATCGAAGATGACGGTTTTGAGATAGCCGCCCGCGTCTATATGGTGCTTGAAGGCGAAAACCTCGCTTCGATGGCAAAGACGACGGGACTCGGTCTTCTGGAGCTGGCGACGGTCTTCGATAATCTCAGGCCGGATGTCGTCGTCACGATAGCCGACCGCTACGAGACGCTCGCGACCGCAATAGCCGCCTCTTACATGAACATCCCCATCGCGCACGTTCAGGGGGGAGAGGTGACCGGCTCGATAGACGAGAAGGTCCGCCACGCGGTGACCAAGCTCTCAGATCTGCATTTCGTAGCGACGAATAAGTCCGCCGAGCGGGTGATAAACATGGGCGAAGACCCGGAGACGGTTTTCATAACGGGCTGCCCTTCGATAGACCTCGCCTTCGATATCATGTCCGACCCGACGCTCAACTTCGACCCGTTCCTGAAATACGGCGGTGTGGGCGCGCCGGTCGATCTTTCTAAGGGCTATCTCGTCGTGATGCAGCACCCTGTGACGACCGAGTATGAGCTTGCGCGCCAGCACGTATATGAGACGCTTTACGCGGTCCGCGATACGAACCTGCCCACGCTGTGGTTCTGGCCCAACGTGGATGCGGGCTCGGACGGCACGTCGGGCGGGATTCGATCTTTTCGCGAGCGGGAATCGCCGGCCAATATACATTTCTTCAAGAACATGAGCCCGACAGATTTTCTGCGGCTGATCTATAACAGCCGCTGTCTCATAGGCAATTCGAGCGTAGGGATACGTGAAAGCTCATATCTGGGCGTGCCGGTCGTAAACATAGGGACTCGCCAGGCGGGGCGCGAACGAGACTCGAACGTGATAGACGTCGACTACGACCGGGGCCAGATCGCTGGCGCGATCCGGCGTCACATGAGCAACGGCCGCTATCCACAGAACCTGCGCTATGGCAATGGACAGGCGGGGAAACAGATCGCCCGGCTGCTGGCCGAAGTCCCCCTGAAGATTGAGAAGAGGTTGACCTACTGATGATGCTTCTGGAAACCGATAGCGAAATAGCCCCCTGTTTGACCGGGGACCTGATAGCAGAATCCGCGCAAGAAGCTATTCTTGCCGCCCGCAATCTGGGCGATACGCGCTGGGCGTCGCTTGCGCGAGCCTGGAGCGTCGCCTTCCTGTTTGACCGTCTCGAAGCCATCTTCGCAAGCGGCGAAGAGCCCGCAATTGCTTTCAACCGCGCGCTCGCGGACCTTTCGGAGTTCTTTAACGCCGCCCGAAAGAGCGGTTTTGCGTCGCTCGGACGGGACGGCGGAAACGACTTCGATCCGCCGAATGATCTGGGCAGCGTCGAGGGAGTGACGGGCGATCACTACGGCAGATTGTTCAAGGAATTCTCCTCGACCTCATACTGGGATGAGCCCGCGCGGCTGCTCTCTTTAAGGCTTACCAGAAACGACATCGACGCATCCTCGCTTGAGGACAAAGAAGTCCTCGACGCTGGATGCGGCGGAGGCCGCTACACAGTCGCGTGGCGGTTGCTCGGAGCAAAGCGCGCGGTAGGGATCGATGTTTCAAGCATAGGCGTGCAGGATGCGCGAAGGCGCGTCGCCGAGGCCGGGATAAGCGGCGTCGAATTCGAAGAGGGGAGCGTGCTTGAGCTTCCCTTCAAGAATGACAGCTTCGACATAGTATTCTCGAACGGAGTGCTTCACCACACGGTCGATTGGAAAGCGGGAATAAGAGAGCTTGTGCGGGTGATGCGACCGGGCGGGATGGGCTGGCTCTACCTGATAGAGAATCCCGGAGGGCTCTTCTGGGATTCGATAGAGATCCTTCGGGTCATCATGAAGGATGAAAAACGGGATGTGGCCAGGGGGGCGCTACAGGTGCTCGGCATCCCCGCCAACCGCATCTTTTATATGCTCGATCATGTCCTTGTGCCGATAAACATCCGGCTGACCCCGCAGGAGATTGAAAACTGTCTCATTGAGGCGGGCGCGACCGGGATAAGGCGACTTGTTCGCGGGGCCGATTTCGACCGCATCGAGCGGATATATCAGAAAGACCCGTACTCGGATGTGAAGTACGGGGTCGGCGAGAATCGTTACGTCTTCTCGAAAGATCAGGTCTGACGAAGCGATGACTGACAGTTTCAGGGTGCTGGGTCTTATCCCTGCGCGCGGCGGCTCGAAAGGCGTGCCGCGAAAAAACATCAAGCTGCTATGCGGCAAGCCGCTGCTTGAGTACACCGCTCAGGCGGCGCTCGCGTCGCGCCTCTTATCGCGGGTCATACTGAGCACGGAAGATGAGGAGATAGCGGAAGCGGGCAGGCGTTGCGGGCTTGAAGTCCCTTTTCTAAGGCCGCAGGAGCTTGCGGCGGACGACACGCCGATGCTGCCCGTCATCGAGCACGCGGTGCGGTGGGTCGAGGAGCGGGGCGAAAGGTTTGACGCCATCTGCCTGCTTCAGCCTACGAACCCGCTTCGCCGCGCCGAAGAGATCGATGGCTGCATAGAGCTGCTGATAGGGACAGGGGCCGATTCGGTTGTGACGGTCCTTCCGGTCCCCGCCGAGTACAATCCTCACTGGGTCTACTTTCAGACCGAGGAGGGCACGCTTTATCTGAGCACGGGCGAGGCAAGCCCCATCAGCAGGCGTCAGGACCTGCCCCCGGCCTTTCACCGCGAAGGCTCGGTTTATGTCACTCGAAGAGACGTATTGATGGAGACCGGAAGCCTCTATGGCAGGCGGCTGGTCGGATACAGGCTCGACCCTGCGGGGAGCGTCAATATCGACACGGTTGAAGACTGGCAGCGCGCGGCCCTCATGCTTTCAGCCGGTCGATCATTGGCTTCCTGAGCCTTCTTCTGGCTATGACTACAGGCGCAGACCGGAAATTAATCTTTCTTCACATCCCCAAGACTGCGGGGAGCACTTTAAGAAAGATCATATATGAGCAGTACCATGCAGATGAGACGCTGAAGTGTTACTACCACAAGCAGGGTATATCGCTTCGGGAAGCCCTCGACGATATGAAGGCGGTCTCGAAAGAGCAGGCCGCAAGGGTCAAGATCATTTTCGGCCACATCGGTTTCGGAGTGCACGAGCATCTGCCCTGGTCCTGTTCTTACTTCACGATACTGCGCGACCCCGTTGATCGAGTCATCTCCGGCTATTATCACATCCTCCGCGACGACTCGCATAGATACCAGGCCGAGGTCCAGCGCATGAGCTTGAAAGAGTATGTATCGAGCGACCTGTTGAAATCGGAGGCTGCGCAAGTCAATGCCGTAAACGCCCTGGATAACGGCCAGACTAGATTATTGTCCGGCTCGCTCGTCGAGACGGAGCTTTCAGGCGGGGCCGTCGGTTACGGGCCGAGCAGCGAAGAGATGCTTGAGCGCGCGAAGAAGAACATCAAAGAGAATTTTGTGGCCGTGGGCCTGTTGGAGAGATTCGACGAGACCCTGATGCTGCTCAAGAAACTCCTGGGATGGTCGAGCACCTATTATGTCAGAGCGAATGTGGGGTGGAACAGGAGATCGAGA
>DASTET010000296.1:0-5888 GCA_035709445.1 Blastocatellia bacterium
GTCAGGACCCCGGAGCTTGAGCGGGCAATCGATGAGATCAGCAGAGGGTTCGAAGGGTTCTATTTCGGAAGATACGACATTCGAACCCCCTCCATAGAAGCGTTCAAACAGGGCAGGGATTTCAAAGTCATCGAGCTTAACGGCGTGACATCGGAAGCCACAAGCATCTACGATCCGAAGAACAGCCTTTTTGCAGCGTACAGGGTCTTATTCGAGCAGTGGCGCATCGCGTTCGAGATAGGCGCGGCAAATCGCGCGCGCGGCACCCCCGCTACATCGATCCGCGAGCTTGCAAAGATGCTGATCGAATATCGACGGCAATCGATCTCGCATCCGGGCTGAGACCGTCAGCGGGTATTCAATCCGCGTTCTTATGCGTAAACCTGCGGCTTCCGATGACGGGGATCTCGTCGCGGCGCAGGAAAAGGATGATCGCGCTCGAAACGAATACGGTCACGGCGAGTATGAAAAGGAGCCCGCCGTCGTCCTTGACCACTATGCCGAGCTTGGTCAGGTGGCTCATGATCGCGCCGCTCATAACGCCCAGGGCAAGGATCGCGCCTATCGTCACGGTCGAAGGGATCAGAAGAAGTATTACGGCTATGAGCTCAACGACTCCCGACCCGATGCGGCCCCAAGGCTCAAGCCCCAGGGTCGAGAAGATATATCTGGACTCTTCGGCCCCGGTGAATTTGAAAAACAGCGTCTGAAAAAGAATTGCCGCGACAACCAGTTGTAAAACCCAGCTTGCTACTTTCTGCGTCTTCGTAAGTCCCATAAAAAATCCTCCTTAAATACTTTCGGGCAGTCTCTACTGCTCACTCCTATATGCCCGGCGCCCGGCCCGAAAATTCCACGCGGCTGGAATAGAATAAATCACCGGGGGGATTAATAGAATGTGTGAGTAAAGGGAGAAGGTGGAAAACGCATGAACGTCATCAGCTTCGATAACCGCAACTGTAAAAAGATTCGGACATATCTTGATTCATACACAAACAACGATCTTCCTGATGAGACCCGCGATGAGGTTTCGAATCATCTTAAAGCCTGCGCCGCCTGCTCGCGCGAGATGGATGCGCGGCTGCGCATGAAGAACCTTTTGCAGAATGCGGTGAAGCGCGATGCGGCCCCGGCAGAGTTGAGGGAGAGGGTTCAACGAGAAGTTCGCAAGAATAGAACGGTCACCGCCCGGCGGTACTGGGCGGCTGCCGCTGCAATGTTCGCCCTGCTGCTCAGCGGATGGGCGGTGGTCCGTCTGTTGCAAGCACCTGCTCCCTCAAATCCGGCATATCAGGCGAGCTTCGATCCCGCGGGCGCGCAGGTCTTGAGGGTCGGTCTCGATAACCACGTCTTCTGCGCAGTCGATCACGGGCTGGCCCACCGGCGTTTCTCCCCTGAAGAGATGTCGTCAAGGCTCGGCCCCGAGTACTTCGGCCTTGTCTCTATCGTTGAGCGGCATATGCCGGGCAGGTACGAGGTTGCGGTCGGGCATCGCTGCCGCGCGAACAAGCGCGAGTACGTTCACCTGATCTTGAAGCGCGGGCAGGAGGCAATCTCTCTGGTCATCACCAAAAAGAACGGAGAGTCGTTCGAGCGGGCGGGTCTGCCTGCGGTGTTGAACGCTTCGGGCGTGCCGCTTTACGGGACGAGGCTCGATGGTTATGAAGTGGCGGGTTTTGAATCCAGGGATCATCTCGCTTTTGTGATATCCGATCTCTCCGGCGAGGATAATAATCGGGTAGCTTCGACGCTTGCCGCCGGGGTGCGCGATTACCTCGCGAGGCTCGAAGCGCAACCGGCTGAGGTCGGCTGATCAATCCTTCTACCGTTAACCTCCCGTACATGCAATTTGTTATACTGAAGGCCGCAAGATTTAGGCCGTTGACCGATATTCGAAGCTGGAAGGTAAAATCATGAAGCTGATGGCGCTGGTGATAATCCTGCTCATGCTTGTCGCGCCGACTGCCGCGACCGTGGAAAAGGAGCAAGTTCAAATGCCTGAGTACGAGGGAAAAGTAAACGCACCTGACTTCCCTGAGGAGATGGAGTGGCTCAACACCGACCGGCCCCTCTCCTTGCGCCGGCTCAGGGGCAAGATCGTGCTGTTGGATTTCTGGACCTATTGCTGCATCAACTGCATGCACGTCATACCCGATCTCAAGAAGCTCGAAAAGAAGTACCCGAACGAGCTTGTCGTAATAGGTGTGCATTCGGCCAAGTTCAACGGCGAGCGCGACACCGAAAACATACGCCAGGCCATATTGCGCTACGAGATCGAGCACCCGGTGGTCAACGATTATGCGATGGAGATATGGCAGCGGTACGCGGTCCGCGCCTGGCCCACGCTGATACTGATCGATCCTGCGGGCAAGATCGTGGGCGGGATGTCGGGCGAAGGGATATACGAGCCTTTCGATCAAGCCATATCGAAGCTTATAAAGACCTTCGACGCGAGAAAGCAGCTCGACCGCACTCCGCTCGACCTGAAGCTCGAAAGCCACCGCGCGCCCGCCTCGCTTCTCGCCTTTCCGGGCAAGGTGCTGGCCGACGAAAAGACGCGGCAGCTATTCATCTCGGACTCGAATCACAATCGCATAGTGGTCGTCTCGCTCGATGATTACTCGGTCAAAGAGGTGATAGGCACGGGCGAGGCTGGAATTGAGGACGGCAGCTTCGAGGCGGCGACTTTCAATCACCCGCAGGGTATGGCCTTTGATGGCCGCGTGCTCTACATCGCCGACACCGAAAACCACGCCCTGCGCCGCGTCGATTTCGAAAAGCGGACGGTCGAGACCATAGCGGGCGACGGCGAGCAATCGCGCGAGTATATAGCTCTAGGCGGGCAGGGGCGGCAGATAAAGCTCAACTCGCCGTGGGACCTCGTGCTGCACGACGGAATCCTCTACATAGCCATGGCCGGGCCGCACCAGCTATGGCAGATGAACCCGAAGACGGGCGGGATCGCGCCTTACGCGGGGACCGGGCGCGAGGCGCTTATAGACGGGCCGCTCGATGAGTCGGCGCTGGCCCAGCCGTCGGGAATAACTACGGACGGGAAGAAGCTCTACTTTGCCGACAGCGAAGTGAGCGCGATACGCTCGGCTGATCTGAGCCCGGACGGGTCGGTGGAGACCATCGTCGGCACAGGGCTCTTCGATTTCGGCGACCTTGACGGGCGCGGGAAGGAAGTGAGATTGCAGCACCCGCTCGGAGTGGTCTATCACGACGGCGTGCTCTACGTGGCCGATACGTACAACAACAAGATCAAGCGCATCTCTCCGAAAGAGAGATCATCTGAGACCTTTCTGGGGACAGGCAAGGCAGGGATAGAGGATGGTACGCGCGCGACTTTCGATGAGCCCGGAGGTGTGACGATAGCCTTTGGCAAGCTCTACATCGCAGACACCAACAACCACGCGATACGAGTGGCCGACCTGAAGACGAAACGGGTCGAGACGCTGCAATTCAAGGGCATGGAGAAGCTGCGGCCTCGCGCCCGCTCGGCCAGGTTCAGGGGCGAGCTGTTAGAGCTTCCCGCGCAAACCGTAGAGCCGGGCCAGGCGACGCTAGAGCTAAAGCTTGAGCTTCCCGCTGGCTACAAGCTCAATGCGCAGGCGCCGACCTCGGTGACCGCCGCTTCGTCCGAGGCTCAGGTCGTCAGCTTCAATGAAGGAACGCAACAGGCATTTCGGAATCCGCAATTCCCGCTCACCGTCCCCGTTAAAGTGAGCGAGGGAGAGACGACCATAAATGTGGACTACGCGATCTACTACTGCGAGTCTAAAAAAGAGAGCCTCTGCTTTATAAAAGAGGCGCGTTTGAGCATTCCGGTAAGGGTCAAAAAAGGCGCGGGCAATAACAGGCTCTCGGCAAGTTATTCATTAAAGCTATAAGCCAAAAGCAGGCTGGCGCGTCTGGCGAGTCTGGCGAGTCTAGCGCGTCCCGCTCGTGATGGCGCTGATTACTTTGCAACACCCGATTCAAGCGATGTTTGTCTCTAAAGCGACGCGCCAGACTCGCCAGACGCGCTAGACTGCTTTTGACTCGCTAGACTCTTTGCCTGTAACCTGTTCGTTGTTATGGCTACGTGTCCGAGATGCCGCAAGCGGGCGGCGAAACGATTCTGCCCCGCGCTCCAGACCAAAATCTGCGCCCAGTGCTGTGCTCAGGATAGAATGATCGAGCTGGCCTGCCCTGAGTCGTGTCATTACCTGCGCTCGGCGCGCGAGCAGGCAGGCCCGCGCGAGATGGCGCTGCGCGCCAGAGAGATGCAGGCCGAAGGCAAATCGATCTCCGATATCAACGAGCGAATTCTGGCCATAACATTCACTATTGAAAAAGCGATCATAGAGTCTCAGCGCGCGACCGAAGGGCCATCTCTGCGTGATCTCGACGACAGCGAAGCTCTGGCAGCAGTCGAGAACACTATAAAAAACCTTGAGACCGAAGAGAGCGGACTCATTTACGAGCACAGGGCCCAGTCGCCGCGCGTGCAGCAGGTGAGTCAGCGTATCCGCGAAGGGCTTGAGAATCTAGCGGCAGAGCTGATGGCCGAAGAGCGACCGACCAGGAGCGAGACTATGAGGGCGCTTAGATTTGTTCGCGATAACATAGAGTCTCACCTTCGGCGGGCGAGCGGCGAGCCACGCTCGCGCGGCTTCATTCGCCACTCGGCATTGTTTTTTCCATGGCCCGAACAGGTATCAAACCCTCTCATAATCACCGGATGAGCCGCGCCGCGCCGCGTGAGGGGAAACAGTCGCATCCGGAATTCCTGTCAATCCTCAATTAAAGCAAACTGACGGAATGTGTAATTCAAGCTGACCGAATTTTGTCAGTGCGGCGGGCCGCAGAGTGTGGCTGCTCTCCTCGTAAATTTTCTCTCCGCCACAATTAGCCGCGTCGCCGCCTTTTGGCACCGGGCTTGTATATTGAACCATCGCCAGTAGCCCTCTGGGCCGGATGATTGAATTGAGCCTGCGAGAAGACAGTCAACTGTCTCTCGTTATAAAAATGATCTTGATAAAGAAAGGAATATCAAAATGAAAAGACCTGGAGTATGCACAGGGGTCATATGGGACGCTGAGAACTAAGGCTGGATCAATATACCTCTTCAAAAAGAAGAAAGGGATCGTTTCGTCACAACAGGTGATAAAGCCCCCAATTTCAATATGCCATGATCTGAGTCAAACAGTCCCGAAAGCTCTCTCCCTTATTCAAAAACAGAGTGGGCAACAAGTGAGTAGAAATATATAAGGGGCCGCGCTGTCTGCGGCATCGGGTAATTTGAAGATGGCTTCATTGGACAGGCAGGCAGATGACACAGGGCCCAATTCCATAAAGGGGCGGATGCTGTCAGGCGGACTGACCGCTACGTCCACTCTCCTGATTTCGATCTCCATAATTCAAATCGCGACGAGCAGCCTGAATGTGCAGTTGACCTGGCTGCTGGTCGCGCTGCTGGCGGCGATGATATCGGGTCGCCAGGCCAGGCGGCTACCGGGCGCAGACGCTTTTCTTCTGATCTCAGAATCGCTTGTGTTGCTCGGCGTGATGATGCTGGGCGCACTTCCAGGGGTCTCTATCGCAGTCATTGCGGTGCTGGCTACCGGCTACCGGCTCGGGAAGAAACGAGACTTCTACCTGCCCGCCATCTCAAGGGCCGCTCTTTCGGTTTCTATTGCAGGGTGGCTCTATTACGCTCTGATCAATTACTTCGCAGAACATCCTTTGCCGATAAAGGCAGGGCAGGCTGCGGTAGCAGCCATCCTCATGCTGGCGCTCGCAAGCAGCCGCTACATAATAAACGCCATAATTGCAGCGTTGATATCGAAGGCTAGCGGGCAGGCGGCGAAGACCGGGTTTCTGGAAACCCTTCCGAAAAAGTT